>DATELS010000067.1:0-5364 GCA_035276365.1 Thermoanaerobaculia bacterium | reverse complement strand
GTCCAATCTCTTCGAAGGCGAAGCCGTCGTGCGCGGGTACAACATCATCGGCTACGCCGCGTCCGCGGTCGGCAATCACGAATTCGACTTCGGTCCGATCGGACCCGCCGCCATTGCGCGCGAGCCGGGCGACGATCCCCTCGGCGCATTGAAGCGCAACGCCGACCTGGCCATGTTCCCGATGCTCTCCGCGAACATGATCGACAAGACCACCGGCCGCACGCCTGCGTGGTCGCGTCGCACGACGATGGTGCGCGCCGGCAACGCGCGCATCGGCATCATCGGTCTCTCCACGCCCGACACGCCGAACGTGACGATGGCCGCGAACGTGGTCTCGCTCGAGTTCACCGATCCCGTTCCCGCCGTGCTCTACGGCGCGCGCGAGCTGCGCGCGCAGGGCGCCGACGCGGTGATCGTCATCGCGCACATGGGCGGGCGCTGCTCGAATCTCAGCGATCCGAACGACAACAGCAGTTGCGAGCGCGAGCAGGAAGCGATGGACCTCCTCGGTAAACTCGCGCCGGGCACGATCGACGGCTACTTCGCCGGCCACACGCACGCGCAGATGCGCCACTACGTCAACGGCACGCCCGCGCTGCAGGGCGGCGCGTACAGCCGCGAGTTCTCGACGCTCGATCTGTGGATCGACACGAAGGCGAACAAAGTCACGAAGACTGAACTCCGTCCGCCGACGATGATCTGCACATTCGTGTACGAAGGAACGGATCAGTGCGATCCGAAGTCCGCGCCGAAGGGTGCGAAGCTCGTGCCGCGCGTGTTCGCGGGCGCGACGATCGCGCCCGACGCGCGCGTCGCGCAGGCGATCGAGCCGTTCCTGAAGAAGGTCGCGGCGAAGCGCGAAGAAAAGGTCGGCATCCGCAATACCGCCCCGCTTGGACGCACCTACGCCGGCGAGTCGCCGCTCGGCAACCTCATCGCCGACGCGCTGCGCGAGTTCGCGCAAAGCGACTTCGCGTTCATGAATTCGGGCGGCATCCGCTCCGATCTGCGCGCGGGCGATCTCGTGTACGCCGACATCTTCGCGGTCAGTCCGTTCGACAACTTCCCCGCGGTCGTGACGATGACCGGCGCGCAGGTGCTGGAGACGCTGCGCCTCACGACGTCCGGCTCGCGCGGCATCATGCAGGTCAGCGGCTTGAAGTACACCGTCGATGCGGCGAAGGACTCCGACAAGCCGGTCGCCGAGCGCAATCGCATTCTGAGCGTGACGCTCACCGACGGCTCGCAGCTCGATCCCGACAAGCTCTACACCGTCGCGATGCCGGACTTCATCGCCGCGGGCGGCGACGGCACGCTGCCGGTGATGAGCGTGATCCCGCGCGAGCGCCTGAAGATCTCGTACCTGAAGCCGATCCGCGACGTGATGGTCGACGTGATCAGCAAGTGGCCGCAGCCGATCGCGCCGAAGGTCGAGGGGCGGATTACGGTGCTGAACCTGCCGTCGCAGAGGTAGCGGGCGGCGTCGTCGTGCGGCGCATGCGCTTGACGACGCGCCACAGCGCCCAGCCGATGATGAGCAGCAGGAGCGGCACGGTGATCGGCGCGAAGATCGCGAAGAGGGACAGCGCGAACGAGACGACGTCTTCGATCAGCGAGAGCAGCGGATTCGCGCAGCCGAACGTGGTCGCGCTCGACGCGACGCGCGTCGCCGCCTTCAAACTGTGAAAGCCGAACGACGTCGGCGCGCCGATGATGATGCCCGCGATCGCGGCGACGGTCGGATCGACGCCGGTGAGCACGGACGCGGCCGCGGTCGCGCCGGCGAGCGGGCGCACGAACGCGCCCACGACGTCGAGGAAGTGATCGACCGCGGGGAACTTGTCCGCGATGATCTCAACGACGCACGCGATGATGAGCACGACGATCGCGACGTCGGACGCGAGCCAGTGAAACTTCGCGCCGAGGGTAATGCCGGCGATGTGATAGCGCGCCGCAGCGGAGAGGAGGAGCAGCGGCAGGAACGTGTTGAGTCCCGTCGACGCCGAGAGGCCGAGGCCGAGGAGGACCGCGAGGAGGATGCTGGTCGTCGTCACCGCGACGCTAATTCTACCTGCCGCTCCAGAAACTCGCGGAACGGGATGCCCACCGTCGCCAGCTCCTGCGGCACGAGCGACGCGCTCGAGAGTCCGGGCAGCGTGTTGAGCTCGAGGAAGTACACGCCTTCGTCCGTCGCGACGAAGTCGGAGCGCGAGTAGCCGCGACAGCCGATCGCGTCGTGCGCGGCGAGTGCCGCGGACTGCGCTTCCTGCGCGAGCGCTTCCGGAATTTGCGCGGGACAGATCTCGCGCGTGCCGTGCCCGAGGTATTTGCCGGCGTAGTCGAAGTCACGGCCGGAATCGACTTCGATCTCGATCACCGGCAGCGCGAACGCGCCCTCGCCGTGATCGATGACGCCGACCGTGAGCTCGCGTCCGCGCAGGAACTGCTCGACGATGTAGGGGACGTCGATGTCCGGCAATGCATCGTCGCGATCGAGGAAGAAGAGGCCGCGACTCGAACCGCCCGCGAGCGGCTTGAGGACGAGTCGCTCGTGACGCGAACGCATGTCGGCGACGACGTCGCGCAGCTCGTTCGCGTTTTGCGCGACTCGCGACTCGGCGAGACGCACGCGTCCGGCGACGCGCTCCTTCGCCTTCGATTTGTCGAACGCGATCGCGCTCGCCTCGGCGCCCGATCCCGTGAACGGAATGCCCCGATGTTCGAACATCGCTTGCAGCGCGCCGTCTTCGCCGCCGACGCCATGCAGCGCGAGGAGGAAGACCGGGTCTTCGACGGGCAGCGTGTCGAGCGCCTGCTCGATGTCGGGAAAGATCGCGGGACGCGTCGGCTCGAAGTCGAGCTCGAACGGGCGCTGATGCGCGAGGAGATCGCTCACCGCGACGTCATGCACCGCGCCGTTCGGCGCCCAGAACCACGCCAATGGCGAGCCGAGCGCGCGGACGACGTTCTGCGCCGACGCGACGGAGACGTGACGCTCGTTCGAGGGACCGCCGAAGAGGACGATGATTTGCACGCGACGCGCGAGTGCAAGCGCGTTGCCGCTAATACTTCTGCCCGCACTCGGGGCAGAACTTGCCTACACCCTCCGCCTCGTGTCCGCAGTTGCCGCACGATTTCTTCGCGTTCGCGGGCGCGCCGCACTCGGGACAGAACTTGCCGCCCTGCGTCTTCGCGCCGCACTTGCCGCAGACGGCGCCGGTCACTTGTCGCACGTCGCGCTGCTTCGTCCAGTCGACCGTGCGCGCCTTCTCATGAATCTGCTCGCGCGCGGCCTCGGCCTGCGCCGCGGCCATCTCTTCGTCGAGATCCGGCGCGCAACTCTCACAGAGCCCGGCCTTCTTGTTCCAGCAGATCGGCTCGCACACCCAGTTGCCGCAGCGGTTGCACTGCTTGAAGATCGGCGAGATCTCCTGCACCGCGTCCTTGAGCGCGGAGTCGTGCGCCGGTCCGCCGACCGCGCGCTGCACTTCGTAGGCGCTGTCCGCGACGCGCCCGAAGACGCCGCCGAAGAGCCCTCCCGCGACGCGCGCCGCAGAGCCGAGCATGCCCATCTTCGACGTCTGGAACGACGACATGTAGCCGTTGTGGCACTTCTCGCAATAGAACTTGAACTGGTACCCGCGATCGGTGGAGAGGTCTTCGTAGTTGCCGGTGAAAGGAATGGATGGCATGAGGAGAATTATCATCGCGCGCGCATGCGACGGCAACACTCCGCCGCCGCCGCGATTTTCGCGGCGCTCTCCGCGGCGATGACGTGGCCGCTCGCGCCGAACCTCGCCCGCGCGGTGTCCGATCCGGGCGATCCCTTCATTAACATCTGGATCCTCGATTGGGACTGGTGGGCGACGCTGCATCAGCCGCTCGCGCTGTTTCACGCGAACGCGTTCCATCCGGCGCGCTACTCGCTCGCGTTCAGCGAGAACTTGTACGGCGTCGCGCTGCTTCTCTTTCCGCTGCGCGCGTTCGGCGTGAGCGCGATCGCCGCGTACAACATCGCGATGCTGGCCGGCTTCGCGTTCTCCGGCTTCGCCGCGTATCTCCTCGGACGCCGCCTCACCGGCTCGTTCGTCGCGGGCATCGCGGCGGGCGTCTTCTACGCGTTCGTGCCGTTTCGCTTCGTGCACATCGCGCACGTGCAGCACGTGTGGGGCGGCTGGCTGCCGCTGCTGCTCGTGACGCTGCTCGACTACGCGGATGCGCCGACCCGCAAACGCACCGTGCTGTTCGCCGCGGTGTTCGTGATGAACGGACTCACGAACATTCACTACCTGCTCTTCGGCGCGCTCGCGAGCGCGATCACCGCGGTGCTGCTGATTCCGCGCAGCGCGTGGCGTGAACTGTTGATGGCGACCGGCGTCGCGCTGCTCGTGCTCGCGCCGTTTCTCTATCCGTACTACGCGGCGTCGAAGCTGTACGGAATGGAGCGGACGTGGGAGGAGGCCGCACACTTTTCCGCGACCGCCGCGGACTGGCTGCCCGGCGCGCGCGATCCCGAGCGTCGCCTCTATCCCGGCGCACTCGCGTACGTCTTCGCGGTCGCAGCGCTGCTCTTCGCGCGCCGCGAGAAAGCGAAGCTCTCCCTCGCCCTCCTCTGGCTCTCCCTCGGCTTCCTCGGCTCCCTCGGCATGCACTTCGAGTTGCACCGCTTCCTCTTCGGCGCGGTGCCGGGCTTCAAAGCGATCCGCGTTCCGGCGCGCTGGGCGGTGATCGCGTACATCGGTCTGGCGATTCTGATCGCGCTCGCGACGCACGCCATCGCGCGACGCAACCGCTGGCTCGCGTGGCTCGTCCCGATCGCATTCACGGCGACGCTGTGGGTCGCGCCCATCCGCTGGTACATGGCCGATCCGGTGATGCCGGAGGTGCATCGCTGGCTGGCGACGCGGAGCGACGTCCGCGCGATTCTCGAGCTGCCGATCGACGGCGTCGGCACCGAGTACGACGCGATGCTGCACGCGACCGCGCATCACAAGCCGATGGTCAACGGCATCTCCGGATTCGCGCCGCCGCAGCGGCTCGAGCTCGCGCGGCTTTCGCACGAGACGCCGATCTCCGACGCGTTCTACGACGCGATCCGCGCGGCCGGCGTCGACACGCTCATCATCCGCGGCGACTTCCTCGGCGGCGGCGAGCAGACGATGAACGAGTGGCTGATGCGCGCAGTCGATCGCGGTCAGCTCACGTTCGTCGCGGCGTTCGACAGTCATATCCGCGGCGATCGCGTGTATCGCCTCGGCGATGGTCATCGTCAGGCGCCGGTGGGCGCGCCGTGTCGCTCGACGATTGGCGCGCTCGATGGTCCGACCGCGGGCTTCACGTTCGAGAAAGGCGGCATCTTCTCGG
>DATELS010000066.1:0-13774 GCA_035276365.1 Thermoanaerobaculia bacterium | reverse complement strand
GCTCCTTCAGCGCGACGTCAGGCACGTTCGCATCGTCGCGGCGCAGCGCGCGCATCTCGTCCTCGATCTCTTCCTCGATCGAGTCCGCGAGCTTCATCCCATCGTGACCGAAGATCTTGACGCCGTTGTCTTCGAACGGATTGTGCGACGCCGAGATCGAGATCGCCGCCTCGGCGTCCGTCATGCGGCAGAGGTACGCGACGCCGGGCGTCGGAATGACGCCGATCAACTGCGCCTCCGAGCCGCCTTTCGCCGCGCCCGCGGCGAGCGCGCGCGCGATCTCCGGACCCGACTCGCGCGTGTCCATGCCCAGCAGAATCTTCTTGCCGCCGACGCGATGCGCGAGCGCCTCGCCGAGGGCGAACATGGTTGCGGCGTCGAGCGGGTATTGGCGCGCCTTCCCGCGGATGCCGTCCGTTCCGAACAGTTCTCTCATTCCGGTTTCCGTTCTGTCGTGCCCGTGGTGTCCGTCGCCGCCGCCGTCGCCGTTGCATCCGGCGGAGGCTGCGGGCTGGGTCCGACTTCCGCGAGCACCGGAACCGTGACCTGCGTCGTGACCGGCGTGATGACGCGCACCAGCGGCGAGTCCGACACGACCGCGACGTTCTGCGCGAACGTCGCCGTGCGGCCGGTCATGATAATGCGTTCGGTCGTCACTTCACTCAGTTTCAGGATTTGCGATGCCGGACCCGACACGAGCGCGCGCGCGGGCTCGGTCGACGGCTGTCCCGTCACGTAGCCCGGAGGCGGATCGCCGACGAGGAACGGGCGGATGTCGACGGCGCGTTGCCGCAGCGCCTCGATCTTGAACCGAATCTTGTTCGGCACGATCGACACGACTTCGATCGTCTCCGGCACGTTGATGCTATGCGCGCGCAGCGTGATCTCGACCTCGCCCGCCTGAATGTTCGACACGTCGACCGAGGCCTCGAGGTTCTGCGACGCGAGCGCCTTCAGATCGGAGAGGCGTCCGCGCACGCGCACGGCGACCGTGCCCGGAATGTCCGTC
The DNA here is from genome assembly GCA_035276365.1 of Thermoanaerobaculia bacterium. Lineage (GTDB taxonomy): Bacteria > Acidobacteriota > Thermoanaerobaculia > Gp7-AA8 > Gp7-AA8 > QHVT01. Next base: position 12,765 of record DATELS010000066.1, on the reverse strand, counting down.
GTGATCACGAGGCGTGCCGGCAGTCCGACGACGGAGACCGAGGCGGTGACGATGCGCTCGACGACTTTCTCGCGACGCGGGCCGGACACGATCCCCCAGATCACGCATGCGAGGAAGAGCGCGAGGAACTTGAGTCCGAGGTTCTTCATCGCGGCTCTCCGAAGCGGTCGGTGAGCGCGCGCAACAGCGACGCGCGTTCGAGGTGTTCGCGCAACGCGCCTTCGCTCGCGATCGCGATCTCGCCGTTCTCCTCCGAGATCACGATCACGAACGCGTCCGTCTCTTCGCTGAGTCCGATCGCCGCGCGATGCCGCGTGCCGTGCGCGAGCTTCGGATCGGGCGTCGCGGTCAGCGGCAGAAACGCATTCGCGGCGACGATGCGATTGCCGCGGATGAGCACCGCGCCGTCGTGCAGCGGTCCGCCGGTCGTGAAGATCGAGACGAGCAGCTCATTCGTCACGAGCGCGTCGACCGGCTTCGCGCCTTCCTCGTACACGCGCAGCGTCTGCGCGCCTTCGATCGCGATCAATGCGCCCATTCGCTTCGACGCCAGCACCTCGCACGCGTCGAGGATCGCGTCGTACGGAATCTGTCCCGCGCGCGGACGGAAGAGCACGGCCAGCGGATTCGCGGCCATGCGCGCGAGCGCGCGGCGAATCTCCTGCTGAAACAGCACGATCACCGCGAATGGCAGATAGAAAAGGAGGCGCGCGGAGATGGTCTCGAGCGCGGGGAGATCGAGCGCGCGCGCGACGAAGACGGTCGAGCCGACGATGAGCAGTCCGATCGTGATCTGCATCGCGCGCGTGCCGCGGATGAGGATGAGGATGTAATAGATGATGAAGGCGACGATGGCGATGTCGACGGCGTCGCGCCACGTGAAGTTGAGCGAGAAGAGGTTGTCGAAGAAATTCATCGACGCGCCTCGATTGCCGTCAGGACTTTGAGAAAGTCGACCGTCTCGCGCACGTCGTGCACGCGCACGATCGAGGCACCGCCGCGATACGCTGCCTCGACCGTCGCCAGCGATCCGGCCATGCGCTCCGCGGATGCCTCGCGTCCCGTGAGATGTCCGATGAATCCCTTGCGCGACGCGCCAACGACGAGCGGTCCGAGCGCGCACAACTCGCCACAGCGCGCGAGCAGCTCGAGGTTGTGCTCGAACGTCTTCGCGAAGCCGATTCCGGGATCGATGAGGATGTTGTCCGCCGCAATGCCCGCCGCGATCGCCTCGTCGCGTCGCTCACCGAGCTCGCGCTTCACGTCCGCGACGACGTCCTCGTAGCGCGCATGCTGCTGCATCGTCGACGGCTCGCCGCGCATGTGCATGAGGATCACCGGCACGCCACGTTTCGCGGCGAGCGAGCGCATCTCCGGATCGTGTTGCAGGGCGCTCACGTCATTGATGAGGTTCGCTCCCGCGTCCAGCGCCGCCTCGGCTACCCGCGCCTTGCGCGTGTCGACCGAGATCGGGATGTCGCTCCGCTTGCGCACGGCCTCGATCACCGGCACGACGCGCTCGAGCTCGAGGTCGAGCGGCACGTCCTCCGCGCCGGGACGCGTCGACTCGCCGCCGATGTCGAGCAGGTCCGCGCCGTCCTCGATCATCTGCAGCGCGCCATGCAGCGCGCGGGGATGATCGAAATGCACGCCGCCGTCGGAAAACGAATCGGGCGTGATGTTCAGGATGCCCATCACGCGCGGCGCGGCGCGGTCAGACATCGCGTTCGCGCCGAATGCGCGCGCCGAGGGCGTTCAGCCGCTCGTCGATGCGCTCGTAGCCGCGGTCGATCTGATGCACGTTGTGAATCGTGCTCTCGCCTTTCGCGCACAGCGCGGCGAGCAGCAGCGCCATGCCGGCGCGGATGTCGGGACTCGAGATCTCGCCGCCGTGCAGGCGGTTGCCGCCGACGATGATCGCGCGGTGCGGATCGCACAGGATGATCCGCGCGCCCATGCCGATCAGTTTGTCGGTGAAGAACAGGCGCGACTCGAACATCTTCTCGAAGATCATCACCGTGCCTTCCGCCTGCGTGGCGATGATGATCATGATCGACAAAAGATCGGCGGGGAACAGCGGCCACGGGCCGTCGTCGATCTTCGGCACCGCGGCGCCGATGTCGTAGCGGACGCGCAGCTCCTGCTCGCGCGGCACGCGGATGTTCTTCCCTTCGATCTTCAGCTCGACGCCGAGCTTCTCGAGCATGTGCCGCACCGCGTACATGTGCTCCGGCACCGCGTCTTCGATCAGCAGTTCGCTGCGCGTGACCGCGGCGAGGCCGATGTACGAGCCGACTTCGATGTGATCGCTGTTGATGGAGAACTCGCCGCCGTGCAGAGACTCGACGCCCTGGATGTGCAGCGAGTTCGTGGCGATGCCTTCGATGCGCGCGCCGAGACCGTTGAGGAAGTGACAGAGGTCCTGCACGTGCGGCTCGGCGGCGGCGTTGTAGATGACGGTGTCGCCTTCCGCGAGCACCGCGGCCATGATCGCGTTCTCGGTCGCCGTCACCGACGCTTCGTCGAGGAACATGTTCTTCCCACGCAGCGCCTGCACGGACATGCGGTACTCGTACGCCGAGACTTCGATCTGCGCGCCGAGGGCTTCGAGGGCGAGGAGGTGCGTGTCGACGCGGCGGCGGCCGATGGCGTCGCCGCCCGGCTTCGCCACCGCGACGCGTCCGCAGCGCGCGAGCAGCGGACCGGCGAGCAGAATTGACGCGCGGATTTTCTTCGAGAGCTCGGAGTCGGGATCGGCGGTGATCTCGTCGCTCGCGTGAATGCGCACGACGTTGGGCTCGAGCTTCTCGACGCTCGCGCCGAGTCCTTCGAGGATCTGCAGCATCACGCGGACGTCCTGAATGTCCGGCAGATTGCGCAGCACGACCGGCTCGTCGGTGAGCAGACATCCGGCGAGGATCGGCAGCGCCGCGTTCTTGTTTCCGCCCGGGCGAATCGAGCCTTCGAGCCTGCGCCCGCCTTCGACGATGAACCGTTCAGCCATCGCGCGGGATGCTACCATCCCGCCATGCTCGTCGCCCCTCTCTCCTCCGGTAGCGCCGGGAACGCCTACTGGTTCGAGAGCGACGGCACGGCCATCCTCGTCGACGCCGGACTCGGTCCGCGCGAGACGAAGAAGCGGCTGGAAGTCGTGGGGCGCAACATCGAAGATCTCGCGGCGATCGTCGTCACGCACGAGCACTACGATCACATCCGCGGCGCGGACAAGATCGCGCGCAAGTACGGCGTGCCGATCTATCTCACGCGCGGCACGCTGAAGGCGTCGTCGATCGAGACCGACGAGACGAAGACGGTGATCTTCGAGAACGACTCGAGCTTCGTGATCGGCGAGTTGCAGGTGCACGCGTGCCGCACGATTCACGATGCGGCGGATCCCGCGTGCTTCGTGGTCGAGGCCCGCGACGGCACCCGCGTCGGCATCGCCAGCGACCTCGGATACGTGAACTCGGAAGTGCTGCGCCATCTCAGCGGATGCGACGGCCTGTTCTTCGAGTCGAATCACGACCTCGACATGCTGCGCATGGGCACGTACCCATGGTCATTGAAGCGCCGCATCATGTCGAAGTACGGACATCTCTCGAACGACGACTCCGTCAACGCAGTGCAGCGCCTCCTCGGCGCCGATCTCAAGACGCTGTGCATGATTCACCTCTCGCAGAAGAACAACCACGAGTCGATCGTCCGGGAGATGTGCACGCGTCTTCTGCGGCGCACCGGCGCGAGCCTGGAATTCTCGATCGCGAAGCAGTTCGAGCCGACGGGATTGTTCGACGTCGCGCGGCGGCGACCGCGGACGCCGATGCCGGGACAGATGTCGTTGTTCTAGGATGTGCGGCGCATGAAAGCAATCGTCACAGTCGAGTTAAAACCCTCCGTGCTCGATCCGCAGGGGAAGGCCATCGAGCACTCGCTCAGCTCGCTCGGGTTCGCGGGCGTGGAAGATGTCCGGGTCGGCAAGCTGTTTCGAATTTCGCTTGCGGACCGTGGGCAGACACGAGAGACCGTCGAATCAGAGCTCCGGCAAATGTGCGAGCGGCTCCTGGCGAATACCGTCATCGAGAAGTTCTCCTACACTCTCGAGGAGTAAGCGCGCCGCTCTCGTGCTGCTCACCTCCGTGGCATTCGCCGCAGTCGCGCAAACTCCCCTCACCACCACACCGACGCGCGACAAGAAGATCGTGCATCGCTGGGCGCTCGCGGGAAATCCGCGCGGCGTGGCGATCGGCGCGGACGGCACGATCTACGTCGGACTCGCGGAGTCGCAGTCGGTGGTCGCGATCGATCCGAAGGCCGGCGCGATTCGCAAACGCATCGTCCTCGACTCCGCGGACATCGCGGCGACGAAAGAGCTCGTGACGATGCGCACGAGCGCGGACCGCGCGCGGCTGTACATCGCGAACGGCAGCGACGAGAGCGCGACGATCCTCTCCCTCCCCGACCTGGCGGTGCTCCGCGAGATCACGATGGAAGGCGAGACGATTCGTGACGCGGTTCCCGATCCAAAAGGCCGCTACCTCTACCTCCTCGGCCGCCGCGTGCACGTCTTCGACTTCGACGGCGGGACGGAGCTGCGCACGCTCGACGTCGCCGATCCGATGGCGATCGCGGTGAGTGCGAACGGCGCGATGCTCGCAGTGATGGCGACGGAGGACTTCGGCAACGCGAAGGCGACCGTCGCGGCGATGTTCGACACGTCGACGTTCGCCGAGGTCGCGCGCGAGCCGATGCAGACGGAGAAGCCGATCGAGGCCGCGCTGTTCGCGGCGAAGGATCGCGCGCTGATCGCGGTCGCGCGCGACATGCTGTTCGAGAAGGCGGTGACCTCGAAGCCCGCGCGCGCGATGACGAGCGATGCCGGCGGCACGATGCGCATGAAGATCGACTTCGGCGATCTCGTGAACAGCGACGCGGTGTGTTTGCCGACAGGCAGCGGACCGCAGGTCGCCGCGCTCACGTCCGATGATTTGCTCGTCTACGCGGAACGTCGGTGCAGCGCGAGCGGCGCGTTCTTCGGCTCGAATCGCGCGGTCACGCCGGCATCGCTGTACGGCGTCGATGCGTATGCGATCGCGTACGACAAGACGTCGAACACGATCGTCGCGACGGACCCCGCGGGCTTCGTCACGATGTACAACGTGCCCCGCGCGGCGGTCGCGAAGTAAACTTCCCACCATGAAATTCGGGATCGTCCTTCTGCCCGGCTCGAACTGCGATCACGATGCGCTGCACGTGACCAAAGACGTCCTCGGCGCCGACGCGGAAATCCTCTGGCACAAGGACACGGACCTCAAAGGCTCCGACTGCGTGATCATCCCCGGCGGCTTCGCGTACGGCGACTACCTCCGCGCCGGCGCACTCGCGAAGTTCGCGCCGATCATGGCGCCGATTTGCCGTCACGCCGAGGCGGGCGGACTCGTGTTCGGCATCTGCAACGGATTTCAGGTGCTCACCGAAGTCGGCCTCCTCCCCGGCGCGCTGATGCGCAACCAGCACCTCCGCTTCCTCGGCCGCGACGTGTTCATCCGCACCGAGGAGACGGACACGCCGTTCACATCCGAGCTCACGAAGGGCGAAATCCTGCGCGCGCCGATCGCGCACGGCGAAGGCAACTACTTCGCGGATGAAGAAACACTCGACTTGCTCGAGCGCAACGGACAGGTCATCTTCCGCTACTGCGACGAGGAAGGACGGTTGACGTCCGAGGCGAATCCGAATGGCTCCGCGCGCAACATCGCCGGCATCTGCAACGCGCGCCGCAACGTCCTCGGCATGATGCCGCATCCCGAGCGCTGCGCGGAGTCGATCCTCGGCAACGCCGCCGGTTTGAAAATCTTCGAGTCGCTCCTCCATTCGGCCGTCCTGACGCGCTGATCGCTTCCGATAGAATCCGCCGCATGGCACAAGAGATCGACGCACTCCTTCAGGAGTCACGCGAGTTCCCGCCGTCCGACGACTTCCGCAAGAACGCCAACGCCAATGATCCGGACATCTGGGCGAAGGCCGACGCCGACCGCGAGGCGTACTGGGCGAGCTGGGCGGAGCAACTCGACTGGCAGACGAAATGGGATCGCGTGCTGGAGTGGAATCCGCCGTACGCGAAGTGGTTCGTCGGCGGAAAGCTCAACGCGTCGTACAACTGCCTCGATCGGCATCTCGCATCGCGCGGCGACAAAGTCGCGCTGATCTGGGAAGGGGAGCCGGGCGAGATTCGTCGCGTCACGTATCGCGAGCTTCACGCCGAAGTCTCGCGCTTCGCCAACGCGCTCAAAACCCTCGGCGTGCAGAAAGGCGATCGCGTCGCGATCTATCTGCCGATGATCGTCGAAGCCGCGGTGGCGATGCTCGCCTGCGCGCGCATCGGCGCGATCCACTCCGTCGTCTTCGGCGGCTTCTCCTCCGAGGCGCTGCGGGATCGCATTCATGACGCGGAGGTCAAGTTCGTCGTCACCGCGACGAGCGGCTATCGCCGCGGCAGCGTCGTCCCGCTGAAGAAGACCACCGACACCGCGGTCGCCGAATGCCCGACCGTCGAGAAAGTCGTCGTCGTGCGACGTCGCGAAGAAGACGAAGTGACGATGCACGAAGGTCGCGACGTCTGGTACCACGACGTCATCGCCGGCGCGGCCGCGGAGTGCGAGCCCGAGTGGGTCGACTCCGAACATCTTCTCTACATGCTCTACACGTCCGGCAGCACGGGCAAACCGAAAGGCATCGTGCACTCGACGGGCGGCTATCTCACCGGCTGCCTCGCGACGTGCAAGTGGGTCTTCGATCTGAAAGAAGACGACGTCTATTGGTGCACCGCGGACATCGGCTGGGTCACGGGACACTCGTACGTCGTGTACGGTCCGCTCGCGTGCGGCGCGACGGTGATGATGTACGAGGGCGCGCCCGACTTCCCGAAGCAGGATCGCTTCTGGGACATCATCGAGCGCCACAAAGTCACGATCTTCTACACCGCGCCGACCGCGATCCGCGCGTTCATGAAGTGGGGCGAGCAACTCCCGAAGTCGCACGACATGTCCTCGCTCCGCCTCCTCGGCTCCGTCGGTGAGCCGATCAATCCCGAGGCGTGGATCTGGTATCACGAGAACATCGGAGGCGGACGCTGTCCCGTCGTCGACACGTGGTGGCAGACCGAGACCGGCGCGATCATGATCACGCCGCTGCCGGGACTCGTCGCGACGAAGCCCGGCTCCGCGACGAAGCCGTTCCCCGGCATCGACGCGCAGATCCTCGATCAGAAAGGCAATCCGATCGAAGTCGGCGGCGGCTATCTCGCGGTCACGAGTCCGTGGCCGTCGATGCTGCGCGGCATCTGGGGTGATCCCGAGCGCTTCGAGAAGCAGTACTGGTCGAAGTGGCCGGGCATTTACTTCACCGGCGACGGCGCACGCCGCGACAAAGACGGCTACTTCTGGCTCCTCGGCCGCGTCGATGACGTGATCAACGTCGCGGGACATCGCATCGGCACGATGGAAGTCGAGTCGGCGCTCGTCGATCATCAGGCCGTCGCAGAAGCGGCGGTCGTCGGCATTCAGCACGAGATCAAAGGCACCGCGATCGCGGCGTTCGTCATCGTGAAGGAATCGCATCGCGCGAACGCGCTCCGGGATCCGGCGAAGTTCGAGCAGGAGCTGAAGGCGCACGTGTCGGAGAAGATCGGCGCGATCGCGCGGCCGGAGAAGATTCTCGTCACCGTTGATCTGCCGAAGACGCGCTCGGGCAAGATCATGCGCCGTTTGCTGCGCGACATCGCGGAAGGCCGCGCGCTCGGCGACGTCACGACGCTCGCTGATCCCACCGTCGTCTCCACGCTCAAGGAAAAGTACGAGGAGGAAGCCTGAAGCGCGTCGCACTGATCACCGGCGGCGCGCGCGGCATCGGCCGCGTGACCGCGATGCGCCTGCTCGCGGACGGCTGGTCGGTCGCGTTCACGTACAGCACGTCGAAGGACGCCGCGCTCGCGTTCGAGGCGGAGTCGCTCGGCAAGGCGAAGGGCTACGAGGCGGACGTGCGCGACGCGGAGGCGAATCGTCGCGTCGCGGTCGACGTGGTGTCGCGCTTCGGCTCGATCGATGCGCTAGTGAACAACGCCGGCATCCGCCGCGATGCGCTGCTCTACAACATGAGCGCCGAGGAGTGGGATGAGGTGCTCGATACGAACTTGCACGGGGCGTGGTCGATGACCAAGGCCGTACTGCCCGCGATGATGCAGCAGCGTCGCGGCGCGATCGTGAACGTCGCGTCGCTGTCGGGCATGCACGGCGTCGTCGGGCAGACGAATTACTCCGCCGCGAAAGGCGCGCTCATCGCGATGACGCGCTCGCTCGCGCGCGAAGTCGCACGCGGCGGAATTCGCATCAACTGCGTCGCGCCGGGGCTCGTCGACACCGACATGCTCGCGGGCATGGACGAGGACGCGAAGCGCGAGATGATCCGGCAGATCCCGATGCGCCGCGTCGTGCGCGCGGACGAAGTCGCGGCGGGCATCGCGTTCCTGCTTTCCGACGAGGCCAGCGGAATTACCGGACAGGTGCTTTGCATTGATGGCGGCGCCTCGGCATGACCTATTTCTCCGTCGTCATCCCCACGTACAACCGCCTCGACATGCTGCTGCGCGTTCTCGACGCGCTCGATGCGCAGGTCGAGGCGCCGCCGTTCGAAGTGATCGTCATCAACGACGGCTCGACGGACGAGACGGAACGCGTGATCGCGCAGCGGAAGGGCATCACGTTTCGCACGCAGGCGAATGCGGGTCCGGGTCGCGCGCGCAATCACGGCGTGTCGCTCGCGCGCGGCAAGTTCGTGCTCTTCATCGGCGATGACACGGTTCCGGAGCCGCGCTTTCTCGCGGAGCACGCACGCGTTCACCGCGCGTCGAACGACGATCCGCTCGTCGCCTGCCTCGGCTACACGGGCTGGCCACACGGAACGCGCGTGACCGCGTTCATGGACTACATCAACGACTACGGCCTGCAGTTCGGCTACAAGCTCATTCGCGACGGCGAGGTCGTGCCGTTCAACTTCTTCTACACCTCCAACATCTCCATCGACCGCGAGCTGCTGCTCGCGCATCCGTTCGACACGACGTTTCTCTCGGCGGCGTGGGAGGACATCGAGCTCGCGTATCGCCTCGACGCGCAGGGACTGCGCATCCACTACAACGCGCGCGCGGTGACCCGGCACTACCATCCGATGAATGTCGACTCGTTCGCGCGGCGGCAATACACGGTCGGGAAATCAGGCGCGATCTTTTTTCAGAAGCATCCCGAGCTCGGCCACTTCCTCGGCGTGCACGAGCTGGAGACTCGACGTCTCGCGGACGAGACGAAGCTCGCGCGACTCCGACGCAAGGCTCGCCTCGGCGAGCGCTTTCGTTTTCTCGCGCGACCGAACGTGTTCGAGACGCTGATGCGCGAGCACTACCTGCGCGGACTGCGCGACGGCCTGAGGAGCAGCGATGTTCATCACGGTTGAAGGTCCAGAAGGCTCGGGCAAGTCGACGCAGCTCCAGCGCCTCGGCGATTTTTTTCGTGAGCGGCGCGAGACCGTGTTGACGAAGGAGCCGGGCGGCACGCCGATCGGCGATCGCATCCGCGCGATTCTTCTCGACTCGGTGTCCGCGGGCATGGACGCGATGACGGAGCTCATGTTGTACGCGGCGTCGCGGCGGCAGCACGTGACGGAGGTGATCGGTCCCGCGATCGCGCGCGGCGCGCTCGTGTTGTGCGATCGCTACACCGATGCGACGCTCGCGTATCAGGGCTACGGTCGCCGTCTCGATCTCGATCGACTGAAGACACTCAACGCGTGGGCGACGGGCGGACTCACTCCCGACCTCACGCTGCTGTACGACATCGACGAGGAGACCGGACTCGCCCGCGCGCATGCGCGCAACGCGGCGATGTCGGTCGACGAAGGTCGATTCGAAGCGGAGGACCTGCGCTTTCATCGACGCGTGCGTGAGGGTTATCGCGCGATGGCGGTCGCGGAGCCGAAACGCTTCGCGCTCATCGACGGCAGCGGCAGCATCGAAGATGTGTTCGCGCGAACGCTGTCGACGCTGCGCGAGCGCGCGCCGGAGCTGTTCGCATGACGACGTCCTCCTCGCTCGTCCTCGATACCGCGCGCCGCGGCGAGCTGCATCACGCGGTGATCCTGCACGGACCGATGGCCGCGCCGCTGCGCGATCTCGCGGTGCGCATCGCGAAGACGCTGAACTGTCTGAACGGATCGACGGGCGACGACTGCACGTCGTGCCAGCGCATCGACCGGCGCATTCATCCGGACGTGCACTTCATCGAAGTCGGCGACGACAAGAAGATGATCTCGATCGAGCAGATTCGCGACATCGTGAGCGGCGCGACGCTGCGTCCGTACGAAGGCCGCAGCAAGGTATTCATCATCGATCCCGCGGACGGGCTGTCGATCGCAGGCTCGAACTCGCTCCTCAAAACGCTCGAAGAGCCGACGCGCGACACGACGTTCGTGCTGCTCACGCGCACGCCCGATCTCCTGCTGCCGACGATCCGCTCGCGCTCGCAGCCGATCTACGTGAGCGAGCCGGTCCGCACGCTGGCCGGCCCGCGCGAGGCGTCGCGCATCCGCGAGGTCGCGCTGCTCGAAGAAGGAGAAGACCTCGCGGAGTCCATCCTCGAACTGTTGCATCGCTACGCGACGAACCACGAGAGTGCGGCGCTGCTCACGCTCGCCGCGCTCGTCGCGAATCACGATGACGTGAAAGACGCCCTCGCCCTCCTCGGCGCCATCCTGTGCGACGTGGTCGCACTCGAGCCGCGCGAGTCGCTCGCGCCACAAAAACTCGCCGAGATCGCCGAACGCATCCCGCGCGAACGCCTCCTCGCCGCCGCCGACGCCGCGATGGCCGCGATTCGTTGGGTGGGGGTGAATGCGGACGTGCGCCTGCTCGCGGAGAGCGTGGTGGCGGCGCTGGTCGGCTGACGCTGTTGCTGGTTAATGGTTGCTGGTTGTCTGTGGATTCGCGCGCAGGTCGCACTCTGCGAGGGACCCGGCGGCATCGCGCAAACCGCGTTCAGGAGCGAACCCTCAGACAACGGACCCCGCGCGACAGCGCGACGACCCACAACGCGCTGTGCTAACGCTGTTGTCGGTTGTCTGTGGGCCGGCGCGCAGGTCGCACTTCGCGTGACCGGACCGGCCCATCGGCGCAAACGGCGATCAACCGCGAATCCTCAGACAACCAGTAACCCCGCGGAGCGCGGAGACCAGCAACGCCGCGCGCGAAGCGCGCGCTCCGTAACCGGTTACAAAATGCTCGACCCCGCCTTGCGGCGGGGTCGAGGGGAGATCTTACTGGATGGGGCGGGGCGCGATACGCTCGGGTGGCGAGCTTTTATCGGTCGGTAAGATTCAAGGAAGAGTTCAAGAGGCAGTAAAACGAGGCAGGCTTGTACAACAGAAAGCGGCTCTCGCCTGCCCATCCAGTAAACGTTTCATTCATCGTCGGGGCGCATCATAACAGACTTTGTGAAACTTTTCCCACTGTAACTGACTTGTGACAAGCTCCTCATCGGCTTAGAGATACGCGCGATTTTGGAGTCGTTGCTAGAGTAAACCCAAACGAGCGTTCGGTCCAATCCCGCGCGCGAAAGAAAGTCAGCGCGAACCGGGCTCGACCAGCGTCGTATCGGATTCGAACGATCGTGCGAGACTCACGTGTCCTCCCAGCGTCTCCGCCGGTGTCCCATTCACCACGATCCGCACCCGCCGCGCCTCGCTGAAGTTCGACGTCACCGTCTGCGCCAGCGACGCCACCGCCATCAGCTCCTGATGGCTCCCCGTTCCCCAGCCCTGCACCAGCGTCGGTCCGCCGAGGTCGACGATGACCGTTCCACCTGGAAGGAGATACGCACCGCGCACCACGGTGTCCGATGGGAAAAGACGGAAGGACGTCGCTGCGGCCGGACCCTTGATCAACTCGCGCACGACGACTGGGATCGCCGCGGCCGGACTCTCGGGCAGCGGGATGTTGCGCGGCTCGGCGATGAGCAGCATGCGCGGCGACTCGTAGTACAGACGCACCATGCGCAGCGCGACCTTGTTCGCCGCGTTCACATTCGCCGCGATCTCATTCTTCTTCTTGCACGCACCGGCCAGCGCGAGCGCCGCCAGCGCGAAGACTGCCACGCGCTTCACTCGTGATCCGTCCTCGTTGCCGGTGCGGCGGGGGTCGGAACAGTCGACGTTGCGGCCGGTGCAGGCGCGGGTGCGGGCGCGGCCGGCTTGATCACGCCGATGCGCGTTTCGTAGTCCGTCTTGTAGCGCTGCACCGCGCGCGTCACCGCATCGACCATCAAATCCTGAAACGCCGCCGTCTGCAGCTTCGCCTCTTCCTCGGGATTGCTGATGAAGCCCACTTCGACCAGCGCCGCGGGCATCGTCGCGCCGACGAGCACTTTGAACGGCGCCTGCTTCACGCCGCGATTGCTCACGCCCGTCGCCGCATTCATCTCTTCCTGAATCGCCTGCGCGAAGCGGCTCGACTCGTCGAGATAAGCCTGCTGCGCGAGGTCCCACAGAATCAGCTTCAGGTCCGCGTTCGGACTCGGCGTCGTCGCCGCGGCGTTCTCCGTCTCCGCCGCCTTGCGCGCGAGCTCGTCCGATGCGGCGAGCGACAAGAAGTACGTCTCCGAGCCTTTGGCATCGCGCACGACTGCCGCGTTGAGATGCACCGACAGGAAGAGATCCGCGTTGTACTGA
>DATELS010000065.1:0-2416 GCA_035276365.1 Thermoanaerobaculia bacterium | reverse complement strand
TGTTTCCGCTGCCGAACCTCGTGTTTTTTCCGCACACGCGCCTGCCGCTGCACGTGTTCGAGCCGCGCTACCGGCAGATGGTGAAGGACGTGCTGGAGAGCGATCAGCGCTTCGGCATCGTGCTCCTGCGGCCGGGATGGGAGACCGATTACTTCGGCACGCCGCCCGTCTTCGAGTGCGGCACGCTCGGCACGGTCGAGCAGGCGGTGCCGCTCGAGGATGGGCGCTTCAACATCGTCGTGCGCGGCGACGTGCGGTTTCGCATCGTCGATGAAGTGTCGCGCGTGCCGTATCGCACCGCGCGCGTGATCGCGGAGCCCGAGGTCGCGCGCGAGGCGGCGGATGCGTACGCGCAGCGTGAGTGGCTCGCCGATCTGTCGCGGCAATACCTGCGCTATCTCCCCGATCAGGCAGCGGTGCCGGAGATCGAGACGGTGAACCTCGAGGCGCTGACGAACGCGCTGATCATGTCGCTGAATCTCGACGTCGAGGAGAAGCAGAAGCTGCTGGAGATGAGCGACGTGCTGCGGCGCTCGGAGCAAATCGGAACGGAGCTGTCGAGTCGCATCGAGAGTCTGCGATTTCTCGCGCCGTATCGACGCGGCACCGACCCCTCACACAATTAGGACCAGAACACGCCGAGCGGGTCCTTCAGCACGACGTCGAGCAGCGCGCGGATGTCCTTCTCCGCCTTCGCATTCGACACGCGGTGCCACCGCTCGCTGCTGTCTGTCCAATACAGCGACCAGTTGTTGCGCGCCTGCGAGTAGCGGAACTTCGCCATCGGCGTCGACACCCACTCCGACTGATTCATGAATCCCGGCCGCTCCGCGAGGAGCAACGCGGCATTGGACTCGAACTGATGGACGTAGCGCACGCCCTCCGAAGAATGCTGTGCGCAGAACTCCGCCAGCGCCCCCTCGGCATCATCGCGAACGTCAGATGGAATCGACACTCCGCGCAGTGTAGCCGTTTAGTCGAGTCCGAGCGCTTTCACGTCGACCTGATAGATGTCGCCGAGCCCGTTCCCGGGACCGTGCAGGATCGACAGAAACTCGTCGGACGTCTTCCGTTTCTCGAATGGCTTGCCGGTGAACGCGCCGCGCGTGCTCGTGAAAAAGAACCACTTGCCGTCGGGCGAGATCTTCGGCGCGATCTCGAGAAAGCGCGAGTTGATCGGCTCGCCGAGGTTGCGCGCGGGTTGCCAGGCGCCATCTTTCATCTGACTGACGTAAAGATCGCCGGCTCCCTTGCCTTCCGGACGTCCGCTGCTCATGAAGATCAGCACGGACTGATCGGCGTTGATGAGCGGCTCGAACTCGTCGAACTTCGTGTTCACGTTCGGACCGAGATTCTCGGCGGCTTCGTAGTGATCGGCGTTCCAGCGGCAGCGATAGAGATCCGTCCTGCCTTGTCCGCCCTCGCGATCGGAGCCGAAATACAGCGTGCCGTCCGCGGCGATCGTCGGGAACCACTCGTTGCCCGCGCTGTTCACCGGCGCGTCGAGATGCTTCGGCGCGCTCCAGCCGGCGCCCTCGCGCTCCATCATCCAGATGTCGAGGTCTTCCTTCGGCGTGCCGTCGACGGGACGATCGGAGATGAAGTAGAAGCGCTTGCCGTCCGGCGTGATGAATGGATCGGCGTCGCGATACTGCCCCGACCACGGCGCGAGCTGCGCGGGCTGCCACTTCCCCTTCTCGAAGCGCGACACGAACATCGTCCAGAACGAAAAGTTCGGCGCGTCTTTGAGGAAGTAGAGCGTCGCGCCGTCGGGCGTGAACGCGGGATGCGACTCGAAGTCCGACGTCGAGATCGCGCCCGGCGCGAACACGGCCGGCGCGGGCAGCGGCGCGGAAGGCGTGTAGGGCGCGGCCACGGCGGCGAGAATCAGCAGCATTCCGATGTGCATGAGGAAATGCTAGCGCGCCCAGATGAGCTCGGGTTGTTTCGAAAACTCTAAATTCAACTCCGGCGAGTACGTCACCCACCCTTCCGGCGACTGATACCGCACGCGCAGCGCGAGTCCGGGCACTCCGGGCAGACTGAAACCGTCCTCGCGCGGGACGTCGAAGGCCTGCACGCCGCCGCCGAGGATCACGCGGTATTGGCCTTTGGGATAGGGACCGAAGCGCCAGAACAGCGAGTCGCGGCGGTGGCGGAACTCCGCGCGCAGCGGCACTTTGTCGCGGATCGACGAGCAGTACGCGCGCGCGAAATCGGGGATGCGCGCCGTGACTTCGATGACGTCGCGCTTCACCGGGTGATATTCGTAAATGCGGCGGCCGTTCAGTCCCGCGGCGCAGAGATAGAGATCGTCGTAGAACCAGCCGCTCCCCCGCGCGCCGCGCAGATGTTCTTCCTTCAGCCACTGCAACTCGATCATCGCCGCGGGAGGAATCGCGGGCGTCCGCAGGAG
>DATELS010000064.1:0-12117 GCA_035276365.1 Thermoanaerobaculia bacterium | reverse complement strand
TTCTTTCGTGTGGAGGATGAACTCCGAGATGGAGTCGACCGCGATGCGCGACGCGATCTCGCCCGCGGCGTGGCCGCCCATGCCGTCGGCGACGAGGAACAGCTTGGCGTTGCTCTCGACGAGAAACGCATCATCATTGTGTTGCCGCTGCCGGCCCACGTGCGTCGCACCGTGCGCGGAGAGTTCCATGTCCATCAGCGTTTCCCGAAGATCGAGAAACCGCCCTTTCCTGCCTCCTTCGTCTGTCGCAGCTCGGCGAGCGCTGCCTGGACTTCGACGTTCGAGGCATCCCACTTGAGCGTTTCTTCGAAGTAGCGTTCGGCTTTCGCCGTGAGGCCGGCGCGTTTGCAGATCATGCCGGCGTCTTTGAGGTAGAGGGGATTCATCGGCTCGCGCTGCACGGCCGTCTCGATCGCCTGCACCGCCTGCCGCGTGTACGCCGGGATGCGCACCGCCGCGAGCGCGAGGTAGTGAAACGCCTTCGCGTCGTTCGGATTGTGCTTCGCGGCCATGTCGAAATTCTCGTACGCCGTGCGCCAGTCGCCTTCCTTGTACGCCTTCACGCCCTTGCCTAGGTAGACCTTGGCGACTTGCGTGAAGTCGGCGGGACCGCGGGCGGCGCCGGCGGCGAGCTCGCTGTCGTGCTGCTTGCGCTTCGCCGCGTTCGTCAAGACGTTGACCGCCTCGGTGAGCACCTGAAACTTGCGCTCGGCGTCCGCCTTGTCGTTGCCGCGGTAGCGGTCGGGATGATTCTCACGGGCGAGCTTCCGGAACCTGTCGCGGATCTCCTGATCGCTGGCGGACCGGTCGACGCCCAGAATCTCGTAATAGTTGACCTTCATTTAGGTTTTCGGGGCGCGAGACATGTACGTTTTCTTGGCCATCTCGCGGACGATCTGCTGGACGCCCTTATCGTCCTTCATCCCTTTCAAATCACGTAAGGTTAAACGATTGATGAATGGCAGGACAACCCCCACAGGCGTCTTCGGATTGCGGCACAGCGTCAACATCACGTTGTACTTGCTGATCCAGTCGCGGCGCATGCTGATGAGGCGCAGCACCTCCTCATCGACGTTGCGCATGCCGGCGATGCTCTCCACCTCGGTCTCCGTCATGCGCGGATTGCGCATGACCGCCGAGCAGATCAGCTTGTTGCGGTCGCGCACGAGCAGCATGCGCACCAGCCGGTCGCCTTTGAACGCGAGCTGCACCTTCTCGCCCACCGTCATGAACTGAATGCGCGCCCACGTCTTCGCCTTGTTCTCGTCGACGTGATCGATCTCGGCGATCGGAGCCGTCGTCGGCACGATCTCGTCGCCGAACTCCTCGGCGGCCCGCTCGAGCAGATCGGCGATGGGATCGTCGTCGATGTCGAGGATGAGCGGCTCTTTCTCCGCCTCCGCCTCGATCTGCGCGAGCCGCGCCTTCTTCTCGAAGAACTCTTCCTTCGTCTCCAGCGCGCGGCGCCGCGCGTCGGGAGTGAGCTCGGGATTCTCGAGCAGCGCCTCGAGGATCTCCGGCGCGCGGAGGATGCGCGCCTGGTTGATGACGATGACTTCCTGCACGCGCGCGTCGGCACGCCGCGCGAGCTCGCAGATCGACGCGTCGGGCACCGCGCGATTGCGGATCAGCGCCTCGAGCACGAGGTTGTCGTCAGTGACGCCGACGAGGCGGATCAGGAGATCGCCGCGGATGTTCTCGTTCGACGCGAACTCGAACATCGCGCGCATCGGGATGTCCGACAGCGATGCGCGCGCCGCGGTCGCGATCTCCTCGTCGCCGTTCTGGACGAGATACGCGAAGACGCTGATGAGGTCTTCCTGCGCGAGCGGCAGGAAGCCGCGCGCGATCGTCATGATCACGTCGCGCGGATACGCGCCCGACGCGATCATCTCGATGACGGAGGCGGCGTTGAGATCGCCGACGGGCGTCGTCGTCATGGCTGCGTCGCCTGCGGCGCGACGGCTTCGTTGCGCAGTCGCTGCAGCGCCTCGCGATCGAACACGCGATTCTTGATCACGTCGTCGGTGTACGCCGGAACCGGCGTCCCGTTCAGCGTGAGCGTGAGCGCGGGCGCGTTGCCGATGGTGACGAAGCGAAAGGACTCGCGCGCGTCGAACGTCTTGGCGGTGCCGGTCGTCATCTCGTCGCGGAAGACGCGCTCGCCGTCCGCTTCGAGCTCGACCCACGAGTTCGCGTTCGCCTTCACCGCGAGGCGCAGCGTCGAGTCATCGGGCTGCGTAGGGGCCGGAGCCGGCGTCGTCACCGGCGCCGCGGCGCGCGTCGTCAACGGAATCGCGGTCGACGTGTCCGCGGTCGCATCGAGATCGAGGCGCTTGTGCTGCACCGCCCACCACGCCACCGCGACGAGCGCGGCGACGATGATCACGAGCGCGAACAAGTTGCGATTCACGCGCGCGTACGCGGGCGGGATGCCGCGCTTCGGCGGCGGCTTCGGCGTGATGTCGCGCACCGGCGTCTGCGGATACTTCTGCACATCGGGCGGCTTTTCGATCCGATCGTCGCGCGCCGCCGCGAAGTTGTACCGGTTGACCATCTCCTCGGCGTTCAAGCCGACGTAACGCGCGTACTCGCGCACGAATCCGCGCGTGAATACGGGCGCGGGAAGAGTCCTGTGATCGTTGCGCTCGATGGCCTCGAGGAAGCGCTTGCTGATCTTCGTCGCGTCGGCGATCTCTTTGAGCGAGATGCCGCGAATCTCGCGCTCGCGGCGCAGCTCTTCCCCGAACGAGGCAAGCTCCGAACCGCCTCCCTGCCCCTCGGGCTCCTGGTCAGGCATCCGCGCGGTATTGTAGTCAATCACTCAGAAGCGCCGCCGAAAATTCATCCGGCCGCATGCGCTCGATGCAACGCCGCAGATAGACCGAAGTCGCGGGATTCGAATGGATCTGCCGCAGGTCTTTTCGCGACAGATACCGAAGCTGCGACGCCGCCGCCGCGCGCGGTGTAGCGGGGTTGAGCACGAGCGCTTTTCGCACCGCATATCGGTACGACCACTTCATGTCCTGCGCGACCATCGCCAGCTTCTCCGGCGTCGCCTCGGACGACGCGAGCAGCGCGAGCAGATCGTCCTCGCGCAGTCGCTTGTTCACGAGCAGCGACTCGAAGATCTTCGGATGCGGATCGAAGAGAAAGACTTTGATCAGCGCCGCGCCGCAGCGTCGCGCCGACGCCACGCGCTCGCCGAGGGAGAGCTTCTCGACGCGGATGAGGAGCTGCGTGTCGATCGCGCGCCGCACCGGAGCCGGCACCTGCACGTCGATCGAGAGTCGCAGCAGATCGAACCAGTAGAGGTAGTGAACGAGCTTGACCGCGTGCGCCTGCGGCGTCTGTCGATGACCGACGATGCGCTGGCGCACGGCGTAAAACCCGGTGAGCCGCGGGTTCTGCGCGATCTTGCCGATGAGCTGCGGCGTGACGAACGGATTCTCGAGAACCGCCAGCACTTCGTCTTCCGCGAGCGCGGAGAGGTTCTCGAAGACGAACGCCTCGAGGTCGGTGCGCGAGAGGCTGTCGATGCGCGGCAGCACAGGACTCATTATCTTCGGTGATTCGGCGGTCTCTGCTATTTACATGTGATGTAAACGCTTACGGGAATTCACGCGTCATTTGTCAGTTGTGTACCCCGCGTTCAACGCACTACAATGAAAATTATTCATCGCTAGTTTGGAGGCAGGGATTTGCGTCTGTTGATCACTGGAGGTGCAGGGTTCATCGGGTCGCATCTTGCCGAGGCGTACCTCGAACGCGGGGACGAAGTCAGCATCATCGACGACCTCTCGACCGGCAGCATCGACAACATCCAGCACCTCAAGCCGCATCGCCGGTTCTCGTACACCATTGATTCTGTTCGAAATGCGCCCGTGCTGGCCGAGCTCATCGACCGTGCGGACGTGGTCGTGCACCTCGCGGCCGCGGTCGGCGTGAAGCTGATCGTCGAGAGCCCGGTGCGCACGATCGAGACGAACGTGCGCGGCACGGAGACGGTGCTCGAGATCGCGAATAAGAAGAAAAAGACGGTGCTCATCGCCTCGACGTCCGAGGTGTACGGGCTCAGCGACAAGGTCCCGTTCCGCGAAGACGGCAACCTCGTCCTCGGCGCCACGAACAAAGGCCGCTGGAGCTACGCGTGCTCGAAGGCGATCGACGAGTTCCTCGCCCTCGCCTACTGGCGCGAGAAGAAGCTGCCGACGATCATCGTCCGCCTCTTCAACACGGTCGGCCCGCGCCAGACCGGCCAGTACGGAATGGTCGTGCCGCGCTTCGTGCGCCAGGCGCTCGCCGGCGCGCCGCTGACGGTGTTCGGCGACGGCGCGCAGACGCGCTGCTTCTGCCACGTGCACGACGTCGTCTCCGCGCTGATGAAGCTGATCGACGATCCGCGCGCGATCGGCGAGGTGTTCAACATCGGCTCGACGGAAGAAGTCTCGATCGGACAGCTCGCGGAGACGGTGCGCCGCCTCGCGGGCTCGCAGTCGGAGATCGTCCACATTCCTTACGACGAAGCGTACGAGGAAGGATTCGAAGACATGCCGCGCCGCGTGCCCGACACGTCGAAGATCGCCTCGCTCGTCGGATTCAAATCCACTCACTCGCTCGAGGACATCGTCCGCAGCGTGATCGAGTTCCATCGCGGTGCGGAAGTGACCGAGGGCGTACACGCGTAATGATCACGTTCACCCATCCCGAGGTTTGGCAGCCTGCGCTCCTGTCGCTGATTCTCACCGCGATCCTCACGCCCATCGTGGCGTGGGTGGCGCGGCAGACGGGCATGGTCGCGGCGCCGAAGAAGGATCGGTGGCACAGCCGCCCGACCGCACTCCTCGGCGGCACCGCGATTTTCCTCGCCGTCTCGACCGTGTCGATGCTCTTCGGCAAAGTGCCGCATGAGTTCAGCCACGCCATTCTTCCCGCGAGCGCGCTGCTCTTCGTCATCGGCCTCATCGACGACATCGTCACGCTGAAGCCGTATCAGAAGCTGGTCGTGCAGATCATCGCCGCGTCGATCGTCGTCTACGCGGGACTCGTGTTGCCGTGGACGTCGTCGGGACTCTTCAACTCCGCGATCACGGTGTTCTGGCTCGTCGGCATCACGAACGCGCTGAACATGCTCGACAACATGGACGGTCTCGCGGCGGGCGTCGCGGCGATCGCCTGCGGGTTCCTCGCGATCAACTTCTTCTCCCTCGGCCAGATCACGGAAGGCACGGTGATCGCGATTCTCGCGGCGTCGCTGTGCGGCTTCCTCATCTACAACTCGCAGCCGGCGTCGATCTTCATGGGCGACTGCGGCTCGATGTTCATCGGCTTCTTCCTCGCCAGCACCGCGCTCCTCACGACGACGAGCGGCCGCACGCGCAGCTTCCTTCCCGTCATCGCGGTTCCCGTGCTGACGCTGGTGATCCCGATCTTCGACACGACGTTCGTGACGCTGCTGCGCAAGCTGTCCGGACGCGCGGCATCGCAGGGCGGACGCGATCACACGTCCCACCGTCTCGTCGCACTCGGACTCAGCGAGCGCCGCGCGGTGTGGCTGCTGTACTCGCTCGCGGCGATCTCCGGATTCCTGTCGACGCAGGTGCGGCAGTGGGCGCTGTACGAGTCGGTGATGGCGATCCTCGGCTTCACGATCGTGCTGACGCTCACGGGCGCGTACCTCGCGGGCGTGAAGGTGTACCCGGCGAACAGCGATCTCACGAATCGGCCGATCGCGACGTTCCTCGTCGATCTGTCGCACAAGCGCCGCGTCTTCGAGACGCTCCTTGACGCGGGACTGATCGTGATCGCGTACTACGCCGCATGGACGCTGCGCTTCGGCCGGCTCGAGCCATGGGACGCGAATTGCCAGATGATGATCCGCACGCTGCCGCTGGTCGTCGCGATCAAGGCGGGCGTGTTCCTCGCGACGGGCGTGTATCGCGGGCTGTGGCGCTACACGAGCGTGCACGATCTCGTCGGCGTGGCGAAGTCGATCCTCATCGCCTGCGCCGCGACGACGGTGACGATCCTGCTCACGTTCCGCACGTTCGACTTCGCGCGCGAGGTGTTCTTCCTCGACGTGCTGCTGCTGCTCATGCTGATGACGATGAGCCGCGTAGCGTTCCGCGTCGCGCGCCGGCTGCTCGCCGCGCCGCGCACGATCGCCGGACGTCCGACGGTCATCTACGGCGCGGGCGACGCGGGCGAGCTTCTCCTCCGCGAGATCTTCAACAACCCCGACCTCGGCTACCAGCCGGTGGCGCTCGTCGACGACGATCCGAAGAAGGTCGGCAAGCTCGTGCACGGCCTGAAGGTGTACGCCGGCGAGTCGCTGCGCGAAGTCTGCGAAACGCACGGCGTGCAGGAAGTGCTGGTGTCGACATCGAAGCTGCGCGAGAGCCGCCGCACGGCAGTGATCGCGGACTGCGACGAGATCGGCATCCCGCTGCGCCAGATGCGCATCGAGCTCACGCCCCTCAACTCCTGGGACCACGACCCACTCGCCGCCCAGGAACCAACGATCACGATCCCCGAGCCGCGCCTCCCCGTGCGCGCGCACGGAAGCACGTACGTGGTCGGCGCGGCGAAGATCATCCAGAAGGGTCTGGATTCTTCGTCGTAGCGCGCAGCTCTTCGATGTAGCGCCGCGCGAGCTTGCCACGGTCGAAGTGTTCGGCGACGTATGCGCGGCCGCGCTGTTTCATCTCCTCGATGCGTGACGGCTGTTCGGCGAGCGCGCGGATCGCGCGCGCGATTGCGGCGCCGTCGCCCGCGGGGACGACGACGTGTCCCGCCTCGCGGACGATCGTCGCAGCTTCGCCTTCGCCCAACGCGGCGATGACGGGCGTGCGGCTGGCGAGAAGCTCGAAGATTTTCGAGGGGATGAACTTGTCGAGAAATGCGACCGGCTTCAGGCAGACGATCGACGCGTCGGACGAGGCGTAGACGTCGCGCACTTCATCCTTCGCGACCGCGCGATGGAAGACGACGTTCGTGAGTCCGCGCGCGCGCGCTGACTCGATGAGGCGATCGCGCTCCGCGCCTTCGCCGACGAATGCGAATGCGAAACGCGCGTCGTCTTTGAGGATCGCGGCGGCGTCGAGGATCTGTTCGAGTCCCGTGGCCACACCGTGCGTGCCGACGAACGTCACGAGGAACTTGCCCTCGCCTCCGAGCTCGGCGCGGAAGCGCGGCTGCGCGTCGTCGCGGCCGTACACGTCGAGATCGGCGCCGTTCGGGATGACGCCGACTTTCGCCGCGTCGACGCCGCGCGCGCGCAGGTCTTCGCGAAACGCGCGCGTGACGACGATGACGCGCGCCGCGGCGCGATAGAAGAACTCCTCCATCGCCTCGAGCACGCGATACGCGAGCCCACGCTTCATCACGCCCATCTCGACGAAGACGGCCGGCCAGAGGTCGCGCACTTCGAAGACGAACGGGCGCCGCTTCAGCCGCGCCATCAGCCACGCCGCGGGCACGGTGAAGAACGGCGGCGAGCTCACGACGACGACGTCGGGCTTCCGCACGCGCCAGATGCCGAGGAGGAGCGCAGTGACGCCGAACGAAACCTGGCAGAGCGTGCGTTGCCACATGCGCCGATTCGGCAGCGCGAGGAGCCAGCAGCGAACGACGTCGATGCCGCCCGACTTCTCGCGCACGACGAGCTTGCCGCGATACTGCGGCGGCACCTGGCCGAGGGGATGGTGCGGGAAGGCGGTGAGGACGGTGACGTGATGACCCTCCGCCACCCAGACATTCGCCATTTCGGTGATTCGCGCGGGCAGGGCGCCGAGGTCGGGAGGGAACCACTGGGCGATCCAGAGGATCCGCATGCGCGCGCGATTATAATCGCGCCCCTCGCCGTGCGACCCGACGCTCACTCCCGAATCGAAACGATGCTGTGGGTGCTCGTCGCGCTGGCGATGCTGCTCGTCCCGTTCATCTTCATGCGTCCGGCGGTGGATGTGTTTCGCACGCCGAAGGACGTCGTGTTCGAGACGCTGGCGCTGGCGATGTTCGCGGTGCTTTGTGTAGCGCCGGCCGTCTCGGCCGGCGGCATCCGGACGGCCGAGGCGGCCGTCCCTACACTGGCGGTGCTCTGGACCGGCGTCGTCTGCGTGCTCTCGCTGCAGCGCGACGTCAGCTTCTTCAAGCCGCTCTACGTGTTCTGTCTGGCGGTCTTCTTCGTCGCCGCGTTGATCACGACGCGCGCGCGCGGCGTCTCCGCGCTCGTGCTCGCGATCGCGCCCGCGCTCGTGAATGCGATCGTGGCGTTCCTGCAGTCGACGGGCAGCGAGCGCTTTCTCATCACGAAGGACGCGGTGGCGCGGCGCCTGTGGACCTCCGGCTTCATCGGAAATCCGAACGAGCTCGGAGGTTACTTCGTGTTGCCGCTGCTCGCGTCGATCGCGGCGGCGATCGCGTGGCCGCGGCTGCGCATCGCGTTCATCGCGAGCGCGCTCGTGCTCGCGGGCGGCGTCATCGCGGCGCAGTCGGTGACGCCGGTGATCGCGACGGGCGCGGGCGTCGCGGCGATGATGCTCCTGCCGCGCGCGCGGACGATGCGCTGGATCGCCATCGCCGGCTTGGTGCTGCTCGTCGCGGCGGTGTCGTTTCACTCCGGCGCGCGCGCACGTATGTCGGCGCTGATCACGGCGGCGCGCACGGGACAAGCGGTCGAGCTGACGTCCTACCGCCTGCCGGCGTGGGCGGTCGCGCTGGACATGTTTCGCGAGCGGCCGCTGGTCGGCGTGGGGCCGGGCGTGTTCGCGTCACGCTTCATGTCGTACAAGATCGATCTCGACGTCGAGCATCCGTCATGGATCCGTATCGGCTGGCAGAACTTCGGCGAGGCGCACAACGATCACCTGCAACTGCTCGCGGAAGCGGGACTGCCCGCGTATCTGCTGTTCCTCGCGTCGCTCTTTCTCATCGGACGCGTGTCATTCGCGCATCGCGAGGAGACGACGGAGCGCGAGACGTTCGCGCATGCGTTCGCGTTTCCCGCGGCGGCGGCGTTCGGCGTGCTCGCGCTCGCGCACTTTCCGATGCACCTGACGTCGACAATGGTGCCGGCACTGTTTCTCGCGGCGCTTTGCTTCTCGTGGACGGAGCACGATGAAAGCGCTTAGAGCATTCGTCGCGCTGCTCGCGATCGCGTCTGCCGCGGCGGCGGCGTGGAAGCTCGTGCTGCCGCGCTACGACTGCAATCATCAGAAGGCGATCGTCAACTCGTGGACCGTTCGTCTCGATCGCGAGACCGACGAGACGGTGCGGATCGAGAAGGCGCGCGAGATGATCGAGATCTGCCGCCGCTGTCTCGAGCAGTTTCCCGACGACTACGAGCTCTACCTCCTCCTCGGCTCGAACGAAACGTTCCTGCGCGAGTACGACGACGCGGAGCAGAGCTTCCGCCGGTCGCTGGCGCTGAGCGAGCGGCCGGAGACGTACGCGTATCTGGCGTTGGCGCAGCTCGAGGAGGGAAAGGCCGACGAGGCGCGCAAGAATCTCTATCGAGCCGCGCTGTTCAACTTGTCGGTTGTCGAGCTGGTGTCGGAGCCGATGCGCAGCGAGCTCGCGCAGGCGGTCACGGACCGCCACCGGCGACTCGGCTCAACGGATCCGCTGAAGCGAAGGCGGAGCCGGCGGTTCGACCCGAACGATCGCGGCGAAGTTCCCTGACGCGACTTCGATCGCGCCGTCGCCGCGCAACGTCGCGGTGACTTCGTGATCCGCGCTGAGGACGTAGCCGAAGATCGCCGGCGCCTGCGTTTCGAGGATGAGCACGCGGTTCTCGCGCTTCTCGCCGAATCGCTCGGAGTACCAGCCGCGCGTCTCACGCAGCGCGCCGCCGAAGGTGGCGAGATGCGGAGGCCGCGCGTCGGGATGGAGGTGGAGATAGCTGCGGGCCGCACCACTTCCGCTAATCCGATCGATGATGATCCACAGGCGCGCGTCGCGCGGCTTGAGGATCGTGCGGTGATGAATCACTGGCGCGTAGCCATCGTGCTCGCCGGAGATCGCGACGAACTGCGCGTCCTCCGTCCACGCGACGTTGCGCGGATGCGCGCGGCGTCCGACGCGAAAGCTGCCCCACATCTCCGACTGATCGTGCCCATCGATCTCCACCGTGTTGTGCGCGGCGGTCGAGCGGAACCATGAGCGCCACTCCCCTGCCGCGTATTCGTACACGCCCGAGTCGACGATCACCGGCGCACCGCCGATCGTGAGCTCGAACGAGAACATGTCCGCGTGCGCGTGCGCAGGCAGGTAATCGGGGCACACGCGGCCAAAGTCGGCGATGAGAAAGTCGTCGCCGTTCGCGATGACGGCGAAGCCGGAGTCGGCGAGCCATCGCGATTGCGCGGGCGACGCAGCCGTTCGCGTGACGAGCGTCGTGTCCTTGAGCAGCGGCAGACGTCCGTTCGGCGGCGTGATCGCGTCGAGGAACGCGCGCATGCGCTCGATCGCGCGTCGCAGCCACGGCTCGTCCGCGTACTTCGCCGCGTCTTCGAGCACCTCCAGCACGCGCACGTGATAGCCGGGCGTACGCTCGAAGTGACCGCCGTCCGCGAGGATCTGCTCCGGCACCTCGTCCGCGAGCACGCGCACGCCGCGCTCGCGCAGAGCGTCGTCGTGCAGGTACGCGCCCGCGCGGATGAGTGCGCGCGCATTCTCGATGAGGTGATTGCCGCGGACGTCGTACTCGAGATGACGCGCGAGATAGCGCGCCTGCTCGGCGACGCTCGCGCGAATCTCCGCGTCGTCGCCGAAGCGCGTCAATGCGTCGCACCACGCGGCGATGCGCAGCGACGTCGGATACGGATGCCACGCGTCGCCGCGGCGCGAGCGGTGCGCATCGATCCACGACTTCGCGGCGGCGCGGAACGCGTCTGCGTGGAGCTCGCGCGCGTACTCGAAGGACTGCACCTGAAACGCGCGCAGTCGCGAGCCCTCCGGCGCGGTGAGTGTCGTGTGGACGGGAGCGCTCCACGGTCGCGGCGGCGGCGCCGTAAGGCGCCGCACCGCGCGCTCGGCCATGAAGGCGGCGCGCGTGGCGATCTGGCGGAGCGAGAGGTGGCGGACCGTCTCGACGAAACGGTTCATCGCCGCAGCAGTTCGTCCGCGATGCGCTCGGACGCACGCCCGTCCCACAGCGGCGGAATCGAGCCGCGCTTCGGCGTCTCCGCGATCTTCGCGCGCAGCAGCTCGAGGTCGTCGCCGATGAGCGTGTTCGTGCCGAGCGTGATCGTCACCGGGCGCTCGGTGTTCGCGCGCATCGTCAGACACGGGACGCCGAGGAACGTGGTCTCTTCCTG
Organism: Thermoanaerobaculia bacterium; assembly: GCA_035276365.1. Lineage (GTDB taxonomy): Bacteria > Acidobacteriota > Thermoanaerobaculia > Gp7-AA8 > Gp7-AA8 > QHVT01. Next base: position 799 of record DATELS010000064.1, on the reverse strand, counting down.
CACGCCGCCGGAGTCGGTGACGACGACCGCCGCGTGCTCTTCGAGCGCGACGAAGTCGAGGTAGCCCAGGGGCTCGACGATGCGCATGGTGTCGGGAAAGGTGAAGCCGGCGCGGCGGATCGACTCCTGCGTGCGCGGATGAATCGGAAACACGACCGTCATCGTGCGGCTGATGTCCGCGAGCACTTCGAGCAGCTTCACGAGCTTCGCCGTGTCATCGACATTCGACGGCCGATGCAGCGTCACCAGCGCGAAGCGTTCGAGGTTCCAGTTCTCCCAGCGTGCGCGAGCGTCCGGCAGCAGCCGCACGAGCGTGTCGATCATCACGTTGCCGACGAAGCGGATGCGCTCGCGCGGAATGCCTTCGTGCGCGAGGTTCTCATCGCCATCGGTCGACGGCGTGAACAGCAAATCAGCCAGTTGATCCGTGACGACGCGATTCACTTCCTCGGGCATCGCGCGATCGCGCGAGCGCAGTCCCGCCTCCACGTGCGCGAACGGGACGCGCAGCTTCGCGCAGACCAGCGCCGCGGCGACGGTCGAGTTGACGTCGCCGTAGACGAGGAGCCAGTCGGGGCGCATCTCGTCGAGCACGGGCTCGATGCGCATCATCACTTCCGCGGTCTGCACGGCGTGCGTGCCCGAGCCGACGTTGAGGTTCACGTCCGGACGCGGCAGGCGCAGCTCGTCGAAGAAGATGTCGGACATCTTCTCGCTGTAATGCTGGCCGGTGTGGATGAGCGTCTGCCGCACGCCGCGCGCGGCGAGCGCCGCGTGCACGGGCGCGACTTTCATGAAG
>DATELS010000063.1:0-11928 GCA_035276365.1 Thermoanaerobaculia bacterium | reverse complement strand
CCGCGACGCGCGAGGCGACCGCGAATCAGCAGAAGCTGAAGCTCTCGCCGAAAGAGTTCGATCTGTTGATGTATCTCTTCAAGAACAAAGAGCGCGTGGTTCCGCGCGACGAGCTCCTCTCGCGGGTCTGGAACTACCGCGTCGATCTGAACCTGAACAGCCGCACCGTCGACACGCACGTCACGCGCCTTCGCCGCAAGCTGCAGAAGGCAGTGGGCACGGACGCCGCGGTGATCGTGGCTGTCGCGAAGATCGGCTACCGCTATCTCGGATCGGCAAGCGGACCCGCGCTCGCGCACTAGCCTCCGCTTTTTCCTTCATACTGCGCTCTTCTAAAAAGGAGCGCACTATGCACGGCCGCATCTACGACAACATCACGCAGCTCATCGGCAACACTCCTCTCGTGAGGATCAACCGCGTCGCGCCGGAGGGCGCGGCGGAGGTCGTCGCGAAGATGGAGTCGTTCAATCCGCTCTCCTCGGTCAAAGACCGCATCGCCATCTCCATGGTCGAAGAGGCGGAGCGCGCGGGCGAGATCGGCCCGGGCGCGGTCATCATCGAGGCCACGAGCGGCAACACCGGCATCGGCATCGCCTTCGTCGCCGCGGCGAAAGGCTATCGCTGCATCCTCGTCATGCCCGACACGTTTTCCGTCGAGCGTCGCAAGCTCCTTCAAGCCCTCGGCGCGGAGCTCGTGTTGACGCCCGGACCGATGGGCATCAAGGAAGGCCAGCGCGTCGCCGCGGAGCTCGCGGAGAAAACGCCGGGCGGGTGGCTCTCGCGCCAGTTCGACAATCCCGCGAACGTGAAGATCCATCGCGAGACCACCGCGCGCGAGATCCTGCGCGACACCGGCGGCCGCGTCGATGCCGTCGTCGCAGGTGTGGGCACCGGTGGCACGATCACCGGCGTCGGCGAAGTGCTCAAGAAAGAGCTGGAGAACATTCTCATCTGCGCCGTCGAGCCGATCGAGTCGACGGTCCTCAAAGGCGGCACGCACAGCCCGCACAAGATTCAGGGCATCGGCGCGGGACTGATCCCCGCGATCTACAACGCGTCCGTTGTCGATCGCGTGATCGACGTCGCATTCGACGACGCCGTGAACGTCGCGCGACGCCTGTCGAAGGAAGAAGGCATGTTCGTCGGCATCTCCGCGGGCGCGATCGCATGGTCGGTGTTCGAGATCGCGAAGGAGCTCGGGCCGGGCAAGCGCGTCGTGGCCGTGCTGCCGGACACGGGCGAGCGTTATCTCTCCACCGCGCTCTTCGAGTACACGGACATCGTCAACCAGCCGGCGACGACGCCGGCGATGCTCGCGGCGAAGGAAGCGCAGCAACAGCAACCGCGCGCCTGATGCGCGACTCCTCGATTGCATGGATTGCCGCGGCGACGCACGCCGTCGCCGCGGCGGCCATGCTGCTCGTGATGCGCCGCGGTCTACCCGAATTCACCGAAGCTGATCGCCTCACCTTCTTCGCCACGCAACGCCTGGCCTGGACCCTCGGCTGGATGACGTGGCAGCTCGCGGTGCTCTCGCTGATCGCGCTGTACGCCGCGCTCGCGCTGCGCTTCCGCGGCGCGCTCTCGATCACCGCCGTCGCCGCCGCAACCGCGGGCGCGGCGATCGACATCGCCACGCAGATGCGCTACATCGCCGTCCTGCCCGAGTTGCGCGGCGACGCATTCGCGCGACTCGATCGCGAGCTCGAAGTGCTGACTGGCTACGCCGCGAATGGCTTGTACACGCTCGGCTTCGCGCTGCTCGTCGTCGCCGGACGCACGTTCCTGCCGCGCAACACCATCGCGCTCGCGGTGCCGGTGACGATCAGCGGCTTCGCGCTCGCACTCGCGGCGCTGCTGCACTCCGTCCGCTGGGAAGTGCTCTCCTCCGCGATCCTCTTTCCGCTCTTCACGCTGTGGCTCATCCTCATCGCGCTGTGGCTGAGAAAAGAATCTTCATCATAGAAAAAGCTGCCCGGCGTCTCTCAACGTGCCGCAATCGCGGCCGCATCCGATCGGCTTGGTTTCTTGAGCGACCCGTATCGAACACCACGGCTGGCCAGGACCGCTCGCCATTGATCATGCGTCATCTGAGCCGCACATGCGCCCGTGTTTGTGTCCACGATGAAGTATCCGAGCCGTCCCGTTCTCTCGTCGTGTACTTCGCCAAATAGAAGATTTCCCTCCATGCCATATCGTGTGACCGTAGGTGACACGAGTATCCGTCGATCAGGCGCAACAACGGCGAACCGCCCAGAGCTCATTCGGCTAATAAAATAGCCGCGCGTGAGTGGGATGTTGTAATCGCCGCACCGCAGTAAGAGCATGGTCAGAATGAGGATTGGAGACCGTCTCAAAACGTTCAGCTCCCTCGTGGAAGTCAGCCAAGTCTCCTGTGATGGCGTAAGGCCACCCGCCTGACTCGAATCGGACGCCGAATGTTCACGGATCGAGGATCTGTGAGCTTGGATGCGTCTAGCCCGTTGTTTCACGAGCCCGACCACTCGCCTGACGTGCAGTTTCGACACAGCCGCCGAGCTTGGTCGCGCGGGGCGTAAACGGCTCCGCTGTGCTCGCCCTGCCGTCTGATTACGAAGCTCCTAGAGTTGATTCAGTTGCGCAACCAATTGTACGCAGTGCGCAAGCCCGCATTCTGCGCTAGTTCTTCCTCGACACGCTGGGAGAAGGTATCGCCGTGGGCATGAAGAAAAGTGTTCAACGGCCCTGCTGCGAGCTGCGCACACATATCTGCATCGTCACACCTGGTCGCGAGTTGAGAAAGTATCTCCCATCCGACGTTCGGCTCTTCCGCCACGAGACGATCCAGCTCGAACCAGGCATCCTCAGCGTCTTCATCAACATCCCGTGAAGCGGCTGCCTGCGCGCGCCACGCGATGTACTCGATCGGGTTCGTAGGCAGCGGCGTTGGCAGTGTCGTCGATCTCATGTACTTCAAACAACCATCGATCAGCGACAATATCTCTTCCGTAGTCATGATCTCGTTAGTGGGCGACGGTGACCGGTATGGGTGGCATCGAAGGAATCAAAACCGGGCCGCGATGACGTGGCGGGCCATTCAGTATGAAATCCTCCAAGGTATCTCGTACGGTCTGCCAATACGAATCTTTGATGTAGTCATCATTGGGGAACTCGCGGTCGGACCATTGTCGAACCTCCTGCGGAAGCGGCGGATCGCAGGGCCGCCGATCATATTCGCGAATCAATCGATTCATGCGTTTCTGCTTTCCCTCGTATTGTCCGTAATGTTGCCAGTAGCGATAGATTGCCTGTGCATACGTGCGGACGAGTAATCCCTGCACCAACTGCCGCTGAATAGCCTGCTCCTCTTCGACGCGGCGCTTCAGTTCTTCCTTTAACCGGTTAATTTCGCTGCCCAGCTCACAGCAGTTCATGTCGAGGGGGCTGCGCGCGAGCCCGAGCGGATCGATAGCTATAACTGGATTGCTACCGACGTACGCGTACAGATGCTTGCTACCCGCCAGGCCGATTGGATCCGCCTGCGTATACCTTCCCCATCCCGTCCTGTACCATCGGAAGATGTTGTAGCGCTCCTCGACGCCCTCCCACCGCATGGCGCTTTCCTGGCCTGGGAAGCGGAGTGGTTGTTCGTAGGTGGGGGCCGGGGATTCTTCGGACGCCGCCGGGATGCGCATCGTCCAGATGTCGCCGTAGGGTTCGTACTCGGCGCGCCAGACGACGTTGCCGAAGTAGTCGGTTTGGATGAGGGGGGTACCGAGGTGGTCGGTGAAGTACCAGTGGATGCCGTTAGGGAAGGTGGAGGAGACTTGGGCGGTGGGACGAGAGCCGGTCCAGACGAAATCGTGTTTGACTGAGGGGACGGAGTTCGTGCGGATGCGGAGCCCGTAAATGTTGGGAGCGTCATCCCACGTCGTCGAGAGTAATTGCAGTTCGGGATTGTAGAAGAAGTAGCGCTTCGCGGTTCCTGTGTCGAATTGCTCTGCGCGGGCGACGCGGATGCCGCGGCCATCGTAGCCGTACGTCAGGCGGTGCAGTTCGCCGGCTTCACTGCTGTCGGTAACGGATTGCAGGAGGTTGCGCGGCGAGTACGCCCGCGTGGCGACGTACGTCAATTCGTTCCCGGCAGCGTCGTATGTGAGATTTTGATCGCCGACCGAATGTGTACGGATGGCGCGTCGGAGGGCCGGTTCTTCGATGTTGTCCGGCAGCGATGTCCTGCGGACGGCGGCGATCTTTGGCGTTGTGCCGACATAGGTGAAGTAGGCTTCGTCCGCCAAGGCATTGAGCGTGGGGTCGCCGAGCTTCGCGGACAGCATGTTTCCCATACGGTCGTAGACGTAATTACCCGTGCCCCACAGAGTCGCGCCTGTGTTCGCAGTCGTGAGGCGATTGAGATCGTCGTAGCCGAATGTGCGCGAGTAGCCGGCGTCGACAGCATCTGCGATTCCGGTGATGTTGCCGGCGACGTCGTATGTATACGTGTACTCGGCGATCGTGCCGCCTGGACCGGTGAGCTTGTTGCTCGCCATGCGGTAGCGCGAGTCATACGTCATGATCTGCTGCGTACCGTTGGAGAAGCTGATGGTCGTCACCGGTCCGAACGGGAGGTATCCGGTCGACCAGATCAGATTCGTCGTCGCCGTCGCTTGCGAGTACGGGCGGTTCGCAAAGTCGTAGACGGTGTTCACGAAGAGGCCGGACGGGTAGGTGATCGACGCGCGGTTCCCGTTCGCGTCGTATTGATACGTCGTCAGGTAGGGCTCTGTGGCGCCCGCGAACGTTCGTTGTTCCTCGCGCAACAGTCCGCGCCGCTCGTAGGAATACGTCGTCGTGCCCGCGGGGTCGGTCATCGTCGCGAGGCGGCCCATGCCGTACTTGCCGGCAGTGGCGTCATCGTACGTCCACGTCACGGACTCGCTCGCGGTCCCGCGCGTCGACGTCGCGCTCAATGGGCGGCCGAGGCTGTCGTACGTACGCACTGTCGTCGCGTCGTTCGCGTCCGTCACCGACGTCAGATCTCCGGCAACATCGTACGCGTATTTGGTCGTGCCGGTGACGGGGCTCTCTTGCTCGAGCATCTGACCGAAGTCGTCGTACGTGTAGGTCGTGGCGTTCCCGTTCGGGTCGGTCACGGACGTCAGATTGCCGTTCGTGTCGTATGCGTACGACGTCGTGATCTCGCCGCCTGCGGCTCCTGTGAGCGTCTGCCGGACGCTATTCAGTCGGCCCGCAGGGTCGTAGCTGTAGAACGTGTTCGGCGAAGTGTGGTTTTCGTCTTTGACCGAGGCGACGCGTCCGGCGCTGTCATACCCGTACACCACTGTCGCGTTGTCCGCGTGCGTCTTGGTCTGCAAGCGGCCTTCGCTGTCGTACGCGTATGACTCGCGCGACTTCTCGACCCATGCGCCGCTTTCATAGCCCAGCTTCCGTTCGTGCTCCTTCTTGCCCGTGAGCGGATCGTACGTCGTCTCCAGTTGCTCCACGAGACTCGTCGGCGAAGCGCCGCGGGAGATCGTCGCCATGCGGCCGCGGGCATCATAGGTGTAGCTCGTCACACCTCCCGCGGCGCTCTGTTCACTCGTCAGCGGCGCAGATGCCGGCGTGAACGTGCGCGTTGTGGTGAGGTCGGTCTCGCCTTTGATCGTGCTGGAGAGCGAGCGGCCGAGGGAGTCGAATGTGAATTCGGTGACGACGCCGTTGGGATCGACGACGCGCCATGCATTGCCGAAGACGTCGTAGTCCTCGAATCGCGTTACGTGACCAGCCGCGTTCTTCGTCGCCGCAAGTCGGCCGCGCAGGTTCTGCGGAACTGTTGTGTCGATCGGGTAATAGACGAATTCCGTGACGTCTTGAACATCCGTACGCGGACCATCGACGGAGCGCGGCAGCAGCGCGGGTTGCGTCAACGTGAGCCACGTGGCATCGAACGCTCCTCCGCCGGGGTTGAAGGCCGCAGTGTGGCTTTGTGCGTCTCCGTACAGCAGTGTCGCGGTCGTACGCGTCACGAGAGCCGGCGTTTCGCCGGTCCACCCGCTGATCGCGGACTGCGTCACTCGGCCCGACGTCGCGTGATACGTCACGTCTTCGGTACGCACGGCGCCTGGAGTGACGACGCTCGGCGTCTTGGTCTGCGTCACACGCTCGGGCCAGTTCGCATCGTCGTGGCGGTAATCGATGGTGACCGAGGCGGCGGTGGTGTCGAGTGTCTCGCCGGCGAGTGCAGTCGGCGTGCGCAAACAGCGATCGGGCGCCGTTGTGGGGTCGCAGTTGTGCGGCGTCAGAAAGCGCGATTCCGAGAAGAGAACCGTGCCGCTATAAATTCGCGTCGTGACGTAGCCGTCCGGTTCCTGCTCGCGGATGACGCGTCCGCGCGCGTCACGGACGAACGTCGTGTCGCGCATGCCGCACGAGCTGCAGCCGCCGATGACGCGCACCGTCCGCCATGCGCCCGCAATGGGATGCAGCGTGTAGTCCGTCACCGCGCCGCTCTTTTCCGTCACGCGCGTGATCGTGTCGTGCGAGCCGCTGATCGGGACGTCGTACTCGATCGACTCGATCTCGTCGACGTCGCCCGTCGAGTTGATCGCGCGTCCGCTGCTGTCATAGTCGTGACTCTCGATGAGGTGGCCGAGGGGATCGCGGGAGGCGGTCATGCGATTGGAGACGTATTCGTACGTGCGCCATGGGTGCGTTCCCGGCGCGGACACGTTCGTCAGGTTTCCGGCCGCGTCATACGTGTACGTCCAGACGAGCTCCGCCGCTGTGATCGTCGAGACGCGATGCTGCGCATCGAGTGTGAACGTCCATTGAAGGCCGGTCCATGAGTCAGTGAGTGTTTGAGGCCGCCCTTGTGTGTCATAGGCAAACTGCGCCTCGTGTCCCGTCATCAGATCGCGCAACCCAACCAGCCTTCCGTCGCTGATACGGAACACCGCCGCCTCGGTCGCGCCTCCCGCGCGATACGTGTACGTTCCCGCGGTACTGTCCTTCTGCAGCGTCCCGAGCTCCGGCGATCGCAATGGAAACGTCTGCGAGAAGTAATCTCCGGCGTAGCCGCGGAACATCACCACATCGTTCGTCTCGCTGACGATCCAGACCGTGTCGCCCCACGTGTCGGACATTGACATGAGGCGCCGCTCAAACATCGTCGTCCAGCCGCGGCCGAAAGAGCCCACGACCTGTTCGTCGCTGTTGTACGTGCGCACAAGAGTGTGGCCGCCGATTGGCGGCAGTGGGTCTGTGTCGGTGAGGCGCATGTTGCCATCGCTGTAGGAGACGGGGTTGCCGGAGGCGCCGCCTTCCCCGCATACCGGGCAGTCATTGGCCACGTTGCGCACCGCGTGCGCGCTGCACGTTTCGATGACCGCCTCGAGCGCGATCTGTTGACCGGGCGAAGGCGCGGAGATCGACAATTCCGACTCGCCGCTCGCGCCGATCGATGTTGGTCCGTTGACGATGCCGCCCGGATCGATCTGGCCGTCTGCTCCTTTGAATGGAAGACGCGTCACAGTGAGCGTGCCTTGCGGCGTCTCCGCGGGCAGCGTCCACGTCAGAAGGCCTTTGACATCGCGCCCGCCGTTCGCATTGGGCGGCCCCTTCTTGACCGACATGTCCAACTGCGGCTGCGGATATCCGGCCGACGCGCTCGCATCGGCGGATGTGTTGTGGTAACAGACTCCCGCAGTTGCGCGAATGTCCTCGTGCCCGGGCGATGCGCAGGCGGAGACGGTGAACGTCCGTTCGCCGCTGTGGCCGAGGCCGGAGTTGTTATACAGGATCTGAGTGTGGCCGGGGATCCATTCGACATAGAGAATCGCGCCGTTGCCGTCATTGAACGGGAACTCATAATGAACGGTGCCCACCGGACTCGCAGGATTAGAGCGGTCGATCGTCACGCTGACGGCCGGTTTTTGCGACGGCACGCTGAGCACCGTCGACGACTCCGATGAGAGTCCGTCGCACGACGTCGCCTTGACACGCAACGTATACGCGCCCTCCGGCCAGCACGAAGTGTTCTGCGCAAAGTCGATCGACCCTTGTGCATCGTGTACGACCGGATGGTTGTAGACCACGCCATTCGGAGTATCGAGCCACCACTCCAGCGTGCGCGGCGAGTCGGGAAAGTTGTACTGAATCGTCCCGGAGAACAGACCGACGTCAGTCGGCCCGCCGATCAGCGCCTGCGCGCTCGGCGTTCCGTTGCAGGTCGCGTGAGCGTATGGCGCAATGAGGAGCCCAAGGACGAGGAAAAAGTGGCGCATGTCGTATAGGAGTGTCCCGAGCGAGCTCATTTCATAGTATCGACACCGAACCGTGACCGAGAAAAACCGAATCGTCGTCGTAGGCGCGCGCGGCGTGTTCGGCACGCATCTCGTCGACGCGCTGGGCGATCGCTACGACCTCGCCACGCCCGCACGCGGCGCGCACGACTTTCGCGGCGCGTTTGCCGTCGCGTGCACGGCCGGTCCATTTCAGCAGCTCGATCGCGCCCTCGTGCGCGAGGCCGTCGACGCCGGCGCGCACTGGCTCGACATCGCGGACGACGCGCGCTGGTTCTTCGATCTCGTCGACGATCGCGCGCTCGACGCGCGTGCAGGCGAGCGCGGTGTGCTCGTGATGCCCGGACTCTCCACCCTCCCCGCGCTCTCCTGCGCGCTCGCCAAACGCGTGATGCCTACGAAGCACGTCGACATCACGCTCTTCATCGGCAACGACAACCGCAAAGGCGCCGCCGCGATCGCGAGCGGCGCGACGCTCGAGACTCCCGACCGCGAGCTCCTGCGTCGCGAGCTCGGCATCGACGCGACTGTCGCCACGCGCTTCGAGCTCCCCGGCGTGCGCGCGATCATGCGCGTACTGGCGATGCTCCCGCTCCGCGCGCGACTGCGCGTCGCACGCGCGCTCTCGCGCCTCCCGCTCCGCTTCGGCACGAGCGGCGGTTCTGTCGAGGCGCGCACGCGCGATCGCGTCGAGCGCGTGCGCGGCGAACAGAACATCGCCATCCTGCCGCTCATCTTCGCGCTCGAGCAGATCGACGCGCTCCCGCGCGGCGTGCATCCGCCGACCATCCTCGACGCGGAAGCGTTGCTAGACTTCGTCGCGCGATGAGGCGCCGCCGCTTCCATCAGATCGTGTTCGCCATCGCCGGCGCGTACAACCTCGCGTGGGGCGCGTATTCCGCGCTCGATCCGCAGTGGCTCTTCCGCTTCGCGAACATGCCGCTCACGAATCATCCCGAGATCTTCGCGTGCCTGGCGATGGTCATCGGGATCTACGGCCTGTTGTACTGGCAGGTCGCGCGCGATCCCGAGCACGGCGTTCCCATCGCCGCCATCGGTCTCCTCGGCAAAGTCCTCGGACCGATCGGGCTCGCTCAGCTCATCGCTACCGGCGCGTGGCCGATGAAGAGCATCGTCCTCTGCGTGACGAACGACTTCATCTGGTGGGCACCGTTCGTTCTGTACCTGGTCGACGCCCGCGCGGCGGGTGTCCGAGGTGCATCTTCAGCTTCTCGAACTTCGCGCGCTGCTCGGGGGTGAGCAGCGCCTCGATCTCGCGGTTCGCCTGTTCCACTTCCTCGCGCACGCGCGGACGGATCGTGCCGTAGAACGAGTTGATGCGCGCGTGATGGCGATCGATGATCTCCGTCACCTTCTTCCGCTGCGCGTCGTTCAGATCGAGATGATGCGAGAGGCGGCGCACGAGCATGTGCGTCGCGAACTCCGGTGCGCCGTGGCCTCGATGGAAGATGCGGTCGGCGAAGATGCCCACGACCGCGCCCGCGACGAACGTCACCGCGAGGACGAGCACCGCGATGACCGTCGTCTTAGTTCGCGACACGATACGTGTCTCCCGCCATCGAGATCTCGACCGGATTGTCGCCGAGGGAAGTTTCGTCGGACGTGTTGAAGGCGGTGAGGCCGATGGCGGCCGCGATCGCGATCGCCGTCAGCGTCGCGGCGAGCGGGCGGAACCACGCGGCGAGCAGTGTGAGAACTGTCGGCGACTCTTCGATGCGCTCGCGAATGCGCGCGCGGATGCGCGTCATCGCGAACGCGTCCGGCTTGTGGCGCAGCGAGCGCGCGTCGCCGCGCAGGCGTTCGAAGAACTTGTCGTCGTCAGTCATGGTAGAGGTCCGCCAGTCGTTCCTTCAGTTTGCGCCGTGCGAGCGAGAGATGCGAGCGCACCGTGCCGTCGCTGAGTCCCGTGATCGCCGCGATCTCCTGATGATCGAGCTCCTCGACGAGGTGCAGCCGCGCCACGATGCGCTGCATGTCCGGCAGCGACTCGATCGCCGCGTCGATGCGCCGCGCGATCTCGTTGCTCATCGCGGAGAGCTCGGCGCCGTCGCGACGCGCGGCCGGCTCGCTCTCCTGAATCTCGTCATGCGGAAAGCGCGTGCGATGTTTGACGACGTCGAGCGCGAGGTTCGTCACGATGCGATAGATCCACGGACCGAACGGCTGGTCCGTGCGAAATTTCGCGATGTTCGTGTATGCCCTCACGAACGCCTCCTGCGCCAGATCCTCGGCGTCCTGCGCGCTGCGCACGATGCCCCACGCAATCGAGACGACGCGGCGCAGGTACTGCGATACCAGCTCGTCATACGCGTCCGCGTCTCCCTTCTGCGCGCGCTCCACCAAAGCCTTCTCCCCCGCATCGCGGGGGAGAAGGGGAGTTGAGGAGATCATGCAACGGCGACTTTACCGCTTGCGCGCTTCCCATCGCTCGGCGCGCTCGCGCAGCATCGTCGAGAGTGTTGCGCGCTGATCGGGGGTCAGGACGTTCAGCGCCTTCGACGTCGCCTGGAGGAGGTTCGCCTTCATTGCATTCTCCGCCGCTGCCTGTTGATCGAGAGCCGCCTGCGCACCCGCGAGGTCATTCGGGTTGTCGAGCAGACGCTGTGCGATGGCCTGCATGCCGCCGTGGAGCTGATCGCGATACTGCGCGTTCTGCTGATGCGCGTCGGCGAAGATGGCCTTCAGTTGATCGACCTGCTGATCGCTGAGGTCGAGCTTCTCGCGCATCGCGGCGAGATGTCCGAACATCCCCAGGCCGTGGCCTTCGCCGCCGCCGAAACCGTGGCCGCGCATGTGACCGCCGCCCGGGCCCGCATAGACGAACGGAACGATTGCGAACGCCGCCATGGCGATCACTGCCGCCGTCAGAAACAGTTTCTTCTTCATGTGTTTGTCTCCTTCTTTCTGCATTACGAACGAGAGACGCGGCCGTTGAATGCGGCGTTTACGCGGCCGGTATACTTCGGCTGCGTGCGCGCGATTCGTTTGCTCGTCGTTTTCAGCGCTGCGCTCTCGGCGAGCGCGCAGCAGGGACTCGTCTGCGCGAACGCGCCCGCGGGCCGGCCGTGCGACACGTTTCACTATCACGTGAGCCTGTATCGCCCCGACACGAAGCAGTTCAGCGAGCTGACGGGCGTCAATCAATTCGCGAATCAGGCGGCGTGCGACCGCGCACGCGACGCGCAGATGGCGGCGAACGCGCGCGTCGTGAGCTACTTCCGCGGCGTGCGCGAGCAGCAGTACGAGCCGGATCGCTTCGGACCGTGCCACTGCGACATGACGATCGATCGCAGCAGCCCGAACTTTCTCACCGACGCGCAGCGGACGATGCAGTTGCGCACGCAGGAGGAGATTCGCCTGCGCGTGCGCGAGCGCCTGCTCGACAACGATCTGAAGACGGACGCCGAGGCGGTGCGCGGCTTGTGGATGCTGCCGGGGATGTCGCCGATGATCGGCGGGAGCAAGATCGTGGCGGTGCCGCGCGCGGCGTCCGCGCCGGTGGCGACCTCCGCCGAAGAGTTGAAGGCGACGCAGTCGATCGACACGACGAAGCCCGCGGTCGCGGCGCTCGATCTGCCGCTCGTCGACTTGAGCGCGCCGCCTGCGCCGCCTGCTGCGCCGGAAGTCG
>DATELS010000062.1:0-9856 GCA_035276365.1 Thermoanaerobaculia bacterium | reverse complement strand
AATCGCGCGATCGCGAAGCTGTACCGCGCGCACCGCAACTGGCACGTGACGACGCTGACCGCCGCGCTGGAGTGGCTGCGCGCGCAACGCACGATGACGTTCATCCTGCGCGGCGACGCGCTGGCGATCACGCACGAGGTGAATCCCGCGAAGCCGGTCAGCGCGACGATCGCGGAGCTGCACGACCGCACCGTGCACGAGGTGACGCGCACCCTCGGACTCGCGCTCGAAGACCCAACGGACGAGGACGAGCGCACGCTCCTCGAGTCGTGCGTGATGAATCACGCGCTGCGCAAGCACGTGCTCAAGAACGGCGCGGCGGGAGCGATCTGGAAGACTATGATCTCGCTTCCATGAAGCGGATTCTTCTCGCTCTTCTTCTCGCTCTTCCTCTCCTCGCGCAGCAGCGGCTCGAGCTCACCGTCGACACAATCATGCGCGGGCCGGGGCTGGCGGGATATGCGCCGCGGTCGGTGCGGTGGTCGCGCGACGGGCAACTCGTGTACTTCGAGTGGAAGCAGTACTCCGATCCCGTCGAGGCGAGGTTTCACACGTGGGTCGTCGGGCGTGACGGCAAGGGATTGCGCAAGCTCTCCGATGAAGAAGAGAAGGACGCGCCGCCGCAGCGCGCGAACTGGACGCGTGACAAGAAGCGCGCGGTCTATGTCGATGACGGCGACGTGTTCGTGTACGACGGCATCGCGAAGAAGCGCCGCGCGATCACGCAGACCACCGAGCGAGAGTCGAGTGCGCGCTTCACGAAAGACGAGCAGCACGTCGCGTTCGTGCGGGGCAACAACCTCTTCGTCGCGTCGCTGACGGATGGATCGCTCGTGCAGCGAACGAACATCGTCGACGCGGGGGAGAAGGGACCGAATGTCTCGCTGTTCGAAGACCAGGACAAAGACAAGACCGCGAGTCAGAAGTGGGTCGCGGACGAGGCGAAGAAACTGAGCGAGGTGCTCGCGCGCCGCGTCGCGGAGAAGAAGGCGCAGGAGGCGAAGCGGAAGGCGGAGCTCGCGATCGCGCCGCTCAAGCTGAAGAAAGGGGAGTCGATCTCGGATCTCCAGCTCACGCCGGATGAAAAGTACGTCGTCGCGTTCATCGCCGTCGAGGCGGACGGCGCGAAGCGGACCATCGTCCCGTCGTACGTTACTGAAAGCGGCTACACGGCCGACATTCCGGCGCGCACGAAAGTCGGCGACGCGCAGGAGGCGTCGACGGTCGCGAGCATCTCCACCGTCGACGGGAAGGTGCAGTGGCTGAAGACGGGACTGAAGAAGGTCGTGCCCGAGGCGGAGAAGGAAAAGAAGACGGAAGGGACGGCGGAGAAGACGGAGAAGACGGAGGCGAAAGAGCCGCCGGAGCGCGAAGTCGAGATCGATCCGCTGCTCTGGTCCGATGACGGCACCGCCGCCGTGCTCCCCGTGCGCGCGGCGGACAACAAAGACTGGTGGCTCCTCGCATTCGATCCCGCCACCGCGACGACGCGCGTCCTCTCGCACGATCACGACGACGCGTGGGTGCCCTGGTTCTTCGAAAACATGGCCGGATTCGTTCCGGGCACGCACACCGTGTGGTTCCTCAGCGATCGCAGCGGCTGGCAGCATCTGTACAGCGTCGCGTTCGATGGCGGCGACCCGCGCGCATTGACGAGCGGCAAGTACGAAGTCGATGAGGCAGTGCCGTCCGAGGACAAGAAGAATATCTTTTTGACGACGAGCAAAGAATCGTTGTTCGAGCGGCATCTCTATCGGATGCCCGTCAACGGCGGCGCGATGACGAAAGTGACGACGACCGCCGGCTGGCACTCGCCCGTCGTCGCGCCGGACGACAAGACGTACGCCGATGTCTACTCCAACTCGAACAAGCCATGGGAGCTGTACATCGGCGACACGCGGATCACGAATTCACCCGCGCCAGAGTTCGCGAATTATCCGTGGCTCGATGTCCCCATCACGTATGTCCCCGCGCGCGACGGCGCGCAGGTGCCGGCGCGCATCTACAAGCCCGCGAATTGGAATGGCGGTCCGGCCGTCATCTTCGTGCACGGCGCGGGATATCTGCAGAACGTGCAGCGCGCCTGGTCGAATTACTTTCGCGAGTACATGTTCCATCACCTCCTGATGGAGCGCGGCTATCTCGTGCTCGACATCGACTATCGCGCGTCGTCGGGCTATGGACGCGACTGGCGCACCGCGATCTATCGGCACATGGGCGGCGTCGATCTCAATGATCACGTCGACGCGGCGAAGTGGCTCGCGCGCGAGCACAACGTCGATCCGAAACGCATCGGCATTTACGGCGGAAGCTACGGCGGCTTCATCACGCTCATGGCGATGTTCACGACGCCCGATGTTTTCGCGGCGGGCGCGGCATTGCGTCCGGTGACCGACTGGGCGCATTACAACCACGGGTACACGTCGAACATCCTCAATACGCCGCAATCGGATCCGGAGGCGTATCGACAATCGTCGCCGATTTACTTTGCGGAGGGATTGAAAGGCGCGCTGCTGATCTGCCACGGCGTCATCGACGTCAACGTGCATTACGAGGACACGGTGCGCCTCGAGCAGCGTCTCATCGAGCTGCGCAAAGAGAATTGGCAGGTGGCCAGTTATCCGCTCGAGGATCACTCCTTCGTCGAGCCGACGAGCTGGGCGGACGAGTACAAGCGCATCCTGAAGTTGTTCGAAAGCGTGCTGAAGTAGACATGGAGTGAATAAATTGGCGTCACGCGCGTTACAGTGGCGCCATGGTCCAACGCGCGTCCTTTCTCTTCGCCCTGCTGCTGCTCTGTCCGATCGCCGCCTTCGCGGACGATTTCCCTGTCGCCACGCCTGAAGAGCTGGCGATGAAAGACGTGCCCTGGTCGCCCGGCGCGTCGGCGGTCGTCCTCGACTGGAACGTGCGCCACGACGATGAGGCGTCGCGCGCGATCGAGACGATGCGCATCAAGGTGCTGAAGGAAGAGGGCAAGAAGTACGGCGACATCGAGCTGGTCTCGATTCCGTACTATCAGAACGTCCGCGCCATTCGCGCGCGCACGATCGCGCCCGACGGCACCATCACGGAATTCAAGGGCAAGATCTACGACAAGATCGTCGTGAAGACCGGCGGCTTCCGCGTGCTCAAGAAGACGCTGACGCTGCCGAACGTCGTGCCGGGCTCCATTGTCGAATATCGCTACGCGGTCGAATGGCCGACGTCGCAACTGCGCACGAATCGGTGGTCCGTGCAGCGCGAGATTCCGATCCGCCATGCGGAGTTCTGGATCAAGCCGTGGAGCGAAGGCGTCACGAGCTCGTGCCTGACGAAAGGTCTGCCCGCGGGACAGAAGCCGGTTCTGAAGAAGGATCACTTCGAGTTCGCGATCGACAACGTCGCCGCGTTCAATGGCGAGCCGCTCGCGCCGCCCGAGGAGGAGTTGAAGCCGCGGATCGAGTTCTATTACATCCGCGGCGCGCGCGCCGAGTACTGGAACGAAACCGCGAAGTCGATGACCGAGTACATCGAGGACTACATCGGCAATCGCGGTCCGGTGAAGAAAGCGGCGGGCGAGATCACGGCCGGCGCGACGACGGACGAAGAGAAGCTGAAGAAGATCTACGCGTACGTGCAGGGACTGCGGAACCTCTCGTACGAGCGCGAGAAGACGGAGCAGGAAGAGAAGCGCGAGAAACTGAAGGACAACAACGACATCGGCGACGTGCTGCGCAACGGCTACGGCTACTCGCGTCAGCTCAATCGCCTCTTCACCGGACTCGCGCGCGCCGCGGGACTCACGGCGACGACGGTGCTCGTCGCCGATCGCGATGAGCTCATCTTCTCGAAGGAGCTGCCGGACGTCGATCAGCTCAGCGGCGAGATCGTCGCGGTGAGCGTTGGCGGCAAGGACGTCTACTTCGATCCGGGCACGCCGCACACGCCCTACGGCATGCTGCCGTGGGCGCGCAGCGCGGCGCAGGCGATGCGTCTGAAGACGAAGAAGGAGTGGGAGTGGCTGCAGACGCCGGATCAGCCGGTGTCGATGGCGGTCACGTCGCGCAGTGCGGACCTCTCGCTCGTCGACGGCGTGATCAAGGGCACGGCGACGCTCTCGTACTCCGGACAGGAAGCGCAGGCGCGCCGCCTCGACGCGAAGAACGAGGACGACGCGGCGCACCGCAAGGCGTTCGAGGACGAGATGAAGTCGCTCCTGCCGGAAGGCTCGATCGTGAAGATGACGAAGCTCGATGCGATCGAAGGGGTCGACGAGCCGGTCACCGTTTCCTTCGACGTCGAGCTTCCCAACCTCGGCACCCTCACGGGCTCGCGCGCGCTCGTGCCGATGTCCGTCTTCGGCGCGGCGGCGAAGAATCCGTTCGCCGCGGAGACGCGCGCGTTCCCGATCTACTTCCGCTACCAGCACGAGGTGAATGACAGCATCACGCTGCACATGCCCGCGGGCTACGCGGTCGAGTCGCTCCCGAAAACCGCGAAGGCCGACCTCGGCGCGCTCGCGTACATCGTGCAGCACGCGCAGAACGGCGACGCGCTGACGATGCAGCGCAAGCTCACGTTCCGCACGACGGTCATCGGCTCGGAGCACTACAAGACGCTGCGCAAGTTCTTCGGCGATCTCATCACCGCGGATCACGATGCAGTCGTGTTGAAGAAAGCGGGCGCGTGATGCGTCGCGCGTTCGCAGTGGCGCTGTTGTTCTTCGCCGTCGCGTCGCACGCGGCGGTGAAAGTTCCGGACTGGATGCAGGCCGCGGCCGCGGAGCCGATTCCCAAGTACGCGGACAAGGTTCCGGGCGTGGCGCTGCTCGACGAGACGAACGTGACCGTGCGCGGCGACAACGAGATCCGCACGCTCCGCCGCGTCGTCTACAAAATCCTCGGCACCTCCGGCCGCGACCTCGGCACTCTCGTGCTGCCGTTCGGCGGCGACACGAAGCTCGAGCACATGGACGCGTGGAGCATCGCGTCGTCGGGGCAGTATCACGTGAAGGAGCGCGACGGCGTGGAGTCGGCCGCGTTCGACGGCGAGCTGTACGCGGACAACAAACTGAAGATGCTGCGCGTGCCCGCGGCGGAGCCGGGGAGCATCATCGCGTACGAGTACGAAGTGTCGAGCCGTCCGCTGGCGATGCAGGACGTGTGGCTGTTTCAGTCGTCGGTGCCCGTGCGTCACGCGCGCTACACGCTGACGCTGCCCGACGGCTGGCGGCAGGAGACGAAGTGGCGCAATGCGACGGCGGTGGAGCCGAAGCGCAGCGGCGCGAGTCTCGTGTGGGAGCTCACGGACATTCCGGGGATCGAAGACGAAGTGGGCGCGCCGACGCTGCGCGCCATCGCGGGCGCGATGGGCGTGACGCTGGTCTCGCCGAACGGAGTCGCGCACAAGACGTGGGGCGACGTCGCGAAGTGGTACGAAGGGCTCGCGGAGCCGCGCCGCGCGGTGTCGTCGCCGATTGCGGCGAAGGCGACCGCGCTCACGGCGTCGGCGACGAAGACGTACGACAAGATCGCGGCGCTCGCCCGCTTCGCGCAGCGCGATGTGCGCTACGTCGCGATCGCGATCGGCATCGGGAGCCATCAGCCGCACGCGGCGGACGCGATCCTGAGCACGCTGTACGGCGACTGCAAGGACAAGGTCACGCTGCTCTCGTCGATGCTGTCCGCGATCGGCGTGAAGTCGCATTACGTACTCGTGCACTCGGAGCGCGGAGTCGCGGAGGATACGTTCCCGACGCTGTATGCGTTCAATCACGCGATCATCGCCATCGAGTTGCCTGCCGATGCGCCGAAGGGATTGCAGGCGTCGGCGAACGGCACGCTCTTCTTCGATCCGACCGATCCGTTCACGCCGATCGGACTCCTCCCGACGTCGCTGCAGGGGAGCCGCGGACTCGTCGTGCCGGGCAACGCGCTGACGGTGCTGCCGTCGCATACGCCGGAGGCGAATCAACTGCTGCGCAGCGCGAAGCTGTCGCTCACGACGGACGGCGCGCTCGAAGGCGAAGTGCGTGAAGTGCGCACGGGCGCGCTCGCGGCGTACTACCGCGCAACGATCGCCGGACTCTCGGACGCGGAGCGGCGGCAGTACGTCGATCGCCTGCTGTCGTATCACCTCGATCAGCATTCGATCCGCGACTACGCGGTCGAGAACCTCGACGATCCGTCGCGCGAGCTCGTCGTGCGGTACTCGTTCTCCGCGCCGCGCTACGCGCGCAGCGCAGCGGGCATGCTCCTCGTCCGCCCGCGCGTCCTCGGCAGCAAGCCCGAGGCGGCGCTGGACTTGTCGGAGCGGAAGCAGGACTACGTGACGGAAGGACCGTCGCAGCAGATCGACGACGTCGAGATCACGCTGCCGAATGGACTGACCGCGGACGAGCTCCCGCCGCCGCGCAAGCTCGACACGCCCGCGATCGCGTACAGCAGCGAGTCGACGTTCGACAAGGGCACGCTGCGCTACAAGCGCAAGTACGAGCTGAAGCAGTACGTCATCACGCGCGAGAAGCTGCCGGAGCTGAACAAGACGTTCGCGGAGATCCTCGCGGACGAGCGGACGAGCGCGGTGTTCAAGTAGGGAACAGGCACCTGCTCCCTACTGTTGCACCGAGACCATGACCGTCGTTTCACCCGAGTCCGCCGTCCGCCGCGTGGGAATGATCTCCCTCGGCTGCCCCAAGAATCTCGTCGATGCCGAGATCATGCTGGGGCAGTTGCAGGCGGATGCGGGGCATGTCGTGATCACGAACGACCTCGAAGAGGCGGACGTCGTGATCGTCAACACGTGCGGGTTCATCGACGCGGCGAAGCAGGAGTCGATCGACACGATTCTCGAGATCGCGGAGAAGAAGGGTCAGGGCGTCGAGCGGCTGATCGTCACCGGCTGCATGGTGCAGAAGTACCGCACCGAGTTGCAGGAGTCGATTCCGGAGATCGATGCGTTCGTCGGACTCGATCATCTCGAGAAGATCACGCAAGCCGTGACGGGACTTCCCGCCGACGAGCTCGCGCCGACGCGGCGCAAGATGTCGCAGCGGCTGTACGAAGACTTTCCGCGCGTGCTCACGCAGGGCACCGCGCACGCGTACTTGAAAGTGTCGGAAGGCTGCTCGAATCCGTGCACGTTCTGCGCGATTCCGCAGATGCGCGGCAAGTTCCGCTCGCGCAGCATCGAAGGACTCGTGCGCGAGGCGCAGACGCTGCAGCGGTTCGGCGTGAAGGAGCTGAACCTCGTCGCGCAGGACACCACCCGCTACGGCGAAGACCTCGGCGTCGGCAACGGTCTGACGAAGCTTGTCGAGACGCTGCTCGCGGAGACGGACTTCCGCTGGATCCGCTTTCTGTACGCGTATCCGGGCTCGATCGATTGGACGCTGTTCGAGCTCATGGGACGCGAGCCGCGCTTTGCGTCGTATGTCGACATCCCGCTGCAGCACGTATCGGCGAGTGTGCTCCAGCGCATGCGCCGTCCGGGCTCGCCGAAGGAGTATCGCGAGATGATCGCGCGCATGCGCGAGCTCGTGCCCGACCTGACGCTGCGCACGACGTTCATCACCGGCCACCCCGGCGAGACTCCTAAGGATTTCGGAGAGCTGTACGACTTCGTGGAGTGGGCGCAGTTCGACAACATGGGCGCGTTCGTCTACTCGGCCGAGGATGCGACGCTCGCCGCGCGGATGACGGACATTCCGTCGCGCAAGACTGCCGAGCGCCGTCGCGCGAAGCTGATGGAGATGCAGCAGAAGATCGCGCTGTCACGCAACGAGATGAAAGTTGGACAAACGTTCAACGCGATCATCACCGGCGTGTGCGAGGAGACGGAGCATCTGCTCGAAGGCCGCATCAGCGGACAGGCGCCGGAGATCGACGGTCGCCTGCTCATCAATGATGGGATCGATCTCCTGCCGAAGGAACTGCCCGCGTTTGCGCGCGTCGAGATCACGGAGGCGCATCCGTATGATCTCGTTGGTTCGGTCGTCGCCTAGACGCCGATATCCTCGTTCCACAACTCCGGCCGCGCGGCGATGAACTCGCGCATCAGCGCGATGCATCGCTCATCCTGCACGACCTCCACGATGACGCCGCGCGAGCGCAGCAACTCCTCTTCGCCCATGAATGTCGTGTTCTCGCCGACGATCACGCGCGGGATGCCGTACAGCAGAATCGCGCCGGTGCACATCGCGCAGGGCGAGAGCGTCGTGTACAGCACGCTCTCGCGATAGACGCGGGCGGGGAGGCGTCCCGCGTTTTCGAGCGCGTCCATCTCGCCGTGCAGGATCGCGCTACCGCGTTGCACGCGGCGGTTGTGGCCGCGGCCGACGATCTTTCCGTCATGCACCAGCACCGACCCGATCGGAATCCCGCCCTCGGCCAGTCCGGCGCGCGCTTCTTCGATGGCCGTGTCGAGAGCAATATTTAGCGGATGCATGGCAGCACGTGCGACTCGCGCCCTCCCGCGTCGACGCCGAGCGTGGCGCCGAGCGTGCGCGCGAGATCGAGCGGGGACGCGTCGTCGTCATACGTGCCCCCCTTCACGCCCGCGCCCCAGAACAAGAGCGGCACGCGCAGATCGTTCTCGACCGGCTGTCCGTGCGTCGTGCTGTTCGAGCCCCACGTCCAGATCCATCCCGGACGCAGCGCGATCAGCACTTCGCCCGAGCGATCGGCGCGAAACGCGTTGCGCATGAGCTGCTCCGCGCGCGATGCATTTGCGTTCGGCGTCAGCATCTCCGTGCTCGTCCACACTTGGTCGACTCCGTCCGACTGCATCGCCGCGACGGTGTCGCGCAGCGCGCGCTTCACGCGCTCCGCGTCGAGCTTCAACGCTGCGATGCGCTTCCAGTTGAGATACAGCGCGGGCTCTTCGAAAAAATACACGAGCGCATCGGTGAGCGGCTCGTTGACGTCGAACCTGATGCCGAGGCGTTTCGCAGCGTTGCGTTCGATGTCGATGCGCGTCGGCGGCAGCTCCGAAATCTTCTGCGCCTTTGGATCGGGATTGCGCAGATCGATGCGGCCGACGTCCGCCTTCGGATCGCGCAGCTTCACGATCTCCGGATTCGACTGCACGCCGTGATCCGCGGTCAGCGCGACGAGCACGCGATCGCCGAAGCGGCGCTCGAGCGCGCCGAGAAAGTTCGCGAGCGCGCGATCGAGACGCACCGTGCTGTCCGCGACTTCCATCGAGTCGGGACCGTAGTAGTGGCCGAGGTAATCGGTCGACGAGACGCCGACGAAGAGCACGTCGGGCGCGTCGTTGTTCACGCCGAGGTTCTCGGTGGCGATGACGTGCTGCGCGAAGTCGAGCAAGAGCTCGTGGCCGAACGGGCTGTACGTCATGCCGCGCGTGTCTTTGATCGGATGCGGGAACGTGCCGCCGTAGCGCGTGTTCTTCAAGTCCCAAGCGGCGGGTGGATCGAACGTCACGCGCGGCAGTTCTGCGGCGGGGATGTACGGCGACGGATTCCACTGGCCGCTCGCCGGCGTGTAGCCCGCGACGAGCGCGTTGAACGAGAACACCGCCGGATTGAAGCGATAGTACGTCGACGAGATGAACGAAGAGATGCGGTAGTCGAACCAGTACGCGGCGTCGGCGCGGCGGCCGCCCATGAGAATCGCCGCGCGATCTTTGAGCGCGACCGCGATCACGCGCGACTTCGGATAGCGCT
The DNA here is from genome assembly GCA_035276365.1 of Thermoanaerobaculia bacterium. Taxonomy (GTDB): domain Bacteria; phylum Acidobacteriota; class Thermoanaerobaculia; order Gp7-AA8; family Gp7-AA8; genus QHVT01. The sequence continues at coordinate 189 of DATELS010000062.1, read as the reverse complement.
CCTTCACGCGATCGCCGAGGCCGTCCTCGGAGAGCGACGCGGGAGACATGCCGCTCGTCTTTCCCGCCGTCGCCTGCACGCGATTGTCGTACGCGCAGTAGCGCGGTGAGCCGCCGAGCTTCCACCACCAGTCGCCTTCCGCGACGAACGGCGTCGACGGCATCTCCGGCGGACGCCACGCCGTCGTGT
>DATELS010000061.1:0-9502 GCA_035276365.1 Thermoanaerobaculia bacterium | reverse complement strand
GAAGCCCGCCGCGCGCAGCGTCGCCGAGCTCGACGCCGTGATCGCCGCGCAGAAGAAGAGCGGTTGCCTCGTGCATGTCGGCTTCAACCATCGCTATCACCCCGCGCTGCGCAAGGCGCGCGAGCTGTTCGAGAGCGGCGTCGCCGGCGAATTGATGTTCGTGCGCGGACGCTACGGACACGGCGGCCGCATCGGCTACGACCGCGAGTGGCGCGCCGATCCCGCGCTCGCCGGCGGCGGTGAGCTCATCGATCAGGGCGTGCATCTCATCGACCTCGCGCGCGTCTTCGCCGGCGACTTCACGCGCGTGCAGGGATTCGCGAAGACGTACTACTGGGACATGCCCGTCGACGACAACGCCTTCATGCTCCTCACCACCGCGAGTGAGCGCACCGCGTTTCTGCACGTGAGCTGCACCGAGTGGAAGAACCTCTTCTCCTTCGAGATCTACGGCCGCAACGCGAAGATCCACGTCGAGGGACTCGGCGGCAGCTACGGCACCGAGCGCGTCACGCTCTATCGAATGCTGCCGGAGATGGGACCGCCGGAGACGACGTCGTGGGAGTACCCGCGTCCCGACGACTCGTGGGCGCTCGAGCTCGACGAGTTTCTCGAAGACATCGAGCAGCATCGGCAGCCCGCTGCCGGACTGAATGACGCGCGCGCGGCACTCGCCGTCGTCGAAGCGATTTACGAGGAGAGCCGCCGATGATCATTACCCGCAGCCCTCTCCGCATCTCCCTCGGCGGCGGCGGCACCGACCTGCCGTCGTACTACGAGCGCTTCGGCGGCTCGCTCATCGCCGCCGCGATCGATCGCTATGTCTATGTGACCGTGATGCGCCCGTTCGCGCCCGGCATCTACCTCAAGTACTCCGAGCTCGAGCACGTCGAGGAAGTCGACAGCGTGCGCCATCCGATCATCCGCGAGGCGCTGCGCATGCAGAACCTCCGCACGCCGCAGATCGAGATCACGACTCTCGCCGACATCCCCGCGGGCACGGGTCTCGGCTCGTCGGGCAGTTTCACGACCGCGCTCATCAAGGCGTTGTACGCGCATCGCCGGCGCCTGCTGCATTCGAGTGAAGTGGCGCGCCTCGCGTGCGAGATCGAGATCAATCGCCTGCAGGAGCCGGTCGGCAAGCAGGACCAGTACATCGCCGCGTACGGCGGCATCACCTGCTTCGACTTTCATCCGGACGGCAGCGTCGACGCGCGTCCGCTCGGACTGAGCATGGACACGCTCTTCGATCTCGAAGACAACCTCCTGCTCTTCTTCACCGGCTTCTCGCGCAGCGCGGGAACGATTCTCAAAGATCAGCAGACGCGCTCGCAGGAGCTCGATCCGAAGATGATCGAGAACCTCGACTACGTCAAAGACCTCGGCTTCCGCAGCCAGCGCGCGCTGGAGTCGGGCAACGCCGCGGAGTTCGGCGCGCTCATGCACGAGCACTGGGAGCACAAGAAGCGCCGCTCGCCCGGCATGAGCAACTCGCGCATCGACGAGTGGTACGAGCTCGGACGCGCCAACGGCGCGATCGGCGGGAAGCTCGTCGGCGCGGGCGGCGGCGCGTTCCTCATGTTTTACGCGGAAGACCGCAAGAGCCTGCGCCAGGCCATGGCCCACGCGGGACTCGAGGAAGTGCGGTTCCGCTTCGATTTCGAAGGCACGAAAGTCCTATTGGCTTAGGAGACGGAATGAAACGAGTCGAAGACCTGAAGGTGAAGCTGTTCGCGGACGGCGCGGACAAGGCCGGGATGCTGGAGATGTATGCGAAGCCGTACATCAAAGGCTTCACCACGAATCCCACGCTGATGCACAAGGCCGGGCTGACCGACTATCGCGGCTTCGCGAAGTCGATCGTCGAGGCCATCCCCGATCGCCACATCTCGTTCGAAGTCTTCTCCGACGAGTTCGACGAGATGGAGCGCCAGGCGCGCGAGATCACGACGTGGGGCGAGAACGTATACGTGAAGATCCCGGTCACGAACACGCGCCGCGAGCCCGCGTACGAACTCGTACGGCGTCTCGCCAACGAGGGTGTGAAGCTGAACATCACCGCCATCCTGACGATGGAGCAGGTGCAGGCGGTCGTCGACGCGGTGAAGAACGGCGCGCCGTCGTGCATCTCCGTCTTCGCCGGACGCATCGCCGACACGGGACGCGATCCGGTGCCGATGATGGAGGAGGCCGTGGACATCCTCCGCGCCGCGCCGAAGGCGGAGCTGATCTGGGCCAGCCCGCGCGAGCTCCTCAACATCTTCCAGGCCGACGACATCGGCTGCCACATCATCACCGTCACGAACGACATCCTGAAGAAGCTCTCGCTGGTCGGAAAGGATCTCGCCGACTACTCGCTCGACACCGTGAAGATGTTTTACGAGGACGGACGCAAAGCCGGCTTCGCGCTGTAACTGTTCATGCCCTTCTTCTCCATCCTCACCGCCACCGTCAATCGCGCGACGCTCCTTCCGCGCGCGATCGAGAGCCTGCGCGCGCAGGACGATGGCGATTGGGAGATGCTCGTGATCGACAGCGCGTCGACGGACGGCTCGCGCGACGTCGTGCGCGAATACGCGAGTCGCGATCCGCGCATTCGTTTGATCACGGAGGAAGTGCGCCGCGGTGTTTGTCCCGCGCGCAACCTCGGCGTCGACGCTGCGCGCGGCGAGTGGCTGGTGGTGCTGGACAGTGATGACGAGATGGCGCCCGGCGCGCTGTCGATGTTTCGCCGCAGGATCGAGGAGCAGCCCGACGTCGACCAGCATCGCTTCATGTGCAAGTGGGACGACGGCTCGCTCTCGCCGCGTCCGCCGCTGCGCGAAGAGCGCTGGGGCTACGAGGATTTTCTCCGCTTCATGGACCGCTGCGCCGAGGGGGGGAACACGGAGACGATCGCGTGCGTGCGCGCGGAGACGTTCCGCAGCGTGCGCTATCCCGAAGACCGTTCGTACGAGACGCTGTATCACCTCGAGTGGGCGAAGCGTTTCTCCGCCGCGTCGCACGCGGAAGTGGCGCGGCTGTATCACACGGACGCGACCGATCAGAACAGCTTCGCGCCGAATCCCGCGCACTGGCTGCGCGTCGCTCCCGATCACGCCCGCTCCCTCGGCCAGGTGCTCGAGCGTCACGGCGAGGCGATGCGCCGCGTCGCGCCGCGCGCGTATCGCGAGCAACTCCGCAGCGCCGCGAAATTCTTCTTCCTCGCCGGCGAGCGCAAACGCGCGCTCGCGCTCCTGCTGCAGCACTGGCGCGTCGCGCCGTTCTCGCCGCTGAGCTGGGGCATCTTCGCCTTCGGCATGCTCGGACGCCGTCCGCTGGCCTGGGCCGACGCGGCGCGCGCCGCGCTCCGCCGCTCCTGATGAACGAAAAAACCCTCGACGTCACGCGCCGCCGCGGTGTGCCGCTGCCCGAGCGCGTGAAAGAGATCGCGAAGTCGATGACGGTCGTCGACCGCGCATGGACGCGCGTCCGCACCGAGCAGGTGCACGCCGAGTATCGCCGCCGCCGCGAGCACTACGCGGGCATCGCCTCGGAGCGCGGCATCGTCTATCGCGAAGAAGACGTGATCGCATCGATCCGCGCGCGGCTCGCAAAGCGCGGCCACACGCCGACGAGGCGTGTGCGTGGCGAAATCCACACGTTCGCGTGCATCCCCATGCTCGGCTGGCACGCGCACCTGCTGCCGGACCTCCGCGAGCTCGGCACGCTCACCCTCTTCGACTACGAGTCCCTCGACTTCCACTACGCGGACTTCATCCGCCACGACGCGAAGTCGATCGAACTGCGCGATGCGATGAGCGCGCGCCTCCTCGACACGCTGCGCGCGACGCATGCGGAGCGTCCCGTCGACTGGGTCTTCTTCTACGGCGGCGGACAGGACATCGTGCCCGCCACCGTTCGCGCGATCACCGAGGAGCTCGGGATTCCTGTCGCGAACATGTCGCTCGACGACAAGCAGGGTTGGGCGGGCGAGTCCGCCGCGCCGTGGCGCACGGGCGCGGTGGACATCACCAAGGAGTTCGACCTTTACGCGACGTCGGCGCGCGTCGCGTGCGAGTGGCATCTCGTCGAGGGCGGACGTCCGATCTACATGCCCGAGGGATTCGATGCGAGCGCGTATGCGCCGAGGGAAGTAAAGCGCGACATCGACGTCAGCTTCCTCGGCAATGCGTACGGCTTCCGCCGCGCGCTCGTGCGCGAGCTCGAAGAGCACGGCGTACGCGTCACGACGTTCGGCAGCGGCTGGAGCGGCGCGGGCTGGGCGAAAGATCCCGTCGATGTCTTCAACCGCAGCCGCATCAACCTCGGCATGGGCGGCATCGAATACAGCGAGTCGCTGACGAACGTCAAAGGCCGCGACTTCGAAGTGCCCGGCACCGGCGGCGGCATGTACCTCACCACGTTCAATCCCGATCTCGCGCTGCACTTCCACGTCGGCGAAGAGATCGTCTGCTACCGCAACCGCGACGAGCTGGTGGAGCTCATCCGCTGGTACCTCGCGCATCCCGATGAAGCCGACGCCATCGCGGAGCGCGGACGCGCGCGCAGCCTGCGCGAACATCGCTGGCTGCATCGCTACGAGAAAATGCTGCGCGCGTTCGGAGTGCTCGACGCATGAGCGCAGTCGCGTCCTTCGGTTCGACCTCCATGCACCGCTCGCGAACCAGCGCGGAGCGGCAGGCGAAGAACTTTCGTCGCTTTGCGCTGGTCGTGCTCGTGGCTGCGCTGATCGGTCTCCAGCTCAGTGATGCGGATTTACGCGCCGTGCTCGCTCCCGCCGTCGTCATCCTCGCGGGAATGCTTCTGTACTTTGCGGTGCAGATTCGCCGCGAAGGCTACATGCCCATTTTCGAGGCCGCGACGTTTTTCGTCGTCGCCACCGCCGCCTATTCCATTGTGCCGCTGCTGCAATATGCCGCGGGCGGAATGGCGTGCGGACCGTGGGGCGACACAAGGCTTTATTACTGGTCGCCGTCGCCGCAGGAATTCGGCGGATTCGCGTGGCGGCACGCCACGCTCATGACGACGTTCGTCCTCACATATCTGCCGCTGCGCGGAAAGAGACTGTGGGCGCTGCAGCGGCCGACCGAGCCTGTTTCGCCGATGGTCGCCGTCATTGTGTCGACGTTTATGTTCCTCAGCCTCTTTTTCCTGCTGCTCCGCATTTACTCCGGCCCCGGAGTGAACGTCTACGAGGGTGGCACGGGAGTGGGTGCGCGTCCGCTGCCGCTCATTGTGCAGCAATTGGCCAATGTCTTCTGGGCCGTGCGCATTCATTTGAAGCAGTGTCTCGTCTTCATTCTCCTGATGCGTTGGCAGCGGCGGATTTATCGCTGGCTGTTGATCGCATGGTTGGGTGCCGAGGTGGTGACGATGTTCGTGGTGATGGGGGGGAGGACGGGGACGATGATCGTCCTGTTGACGTTCGCCGTCGGCTATCACCTGCTCGTGCGCCCCATGAAGCCCGCGTTTGCGATTCTCGTCGGAACGGGATTGCTGGCCGCGATCCTCGCGTACGGCGCGTTTCGCGACATCCATTACACCGGTGAGCGGCCCAAGGGCGCCGTGTGGGGATCGGCGACCGAGTTCCAGATCCTCTATGGGACTGCGTACGATTTGTATAGAAAGCGGCTCGAGCACTCGCTCCCGCCCATTCCGCCGCAGCTTTATTTCACCGACTTCTATCGCGTCATTCCCAGCCAATTGCTCCCGTTCTATAAATGGGATCCGTCGGACTGGTACCTCGACGTGCTGCAACTACGCGGGCAGGGGGTCGGTCTCATGTTCGGCATCATTGCGCAGAGCGTCATCGGATTCGGCTATTACGACATCGTTGTGCGGGCGATGCTTCTCGCCGCGCTCTATGCATTCGCGCATCGCGTGTACCGGCGCAATAGCCGCTCGTTCTGGTACACGATGGCCTATCTCACGGTGCTGACTTGGGCGTATTACGCGTTCCGGTCGACGTCCTTCGAGATCATTTACCGGTTCATCTACTACTTCCTGCCGACGTGGGCGCTCGTGAAGTTCATCGCGATCGTCATTACGAAGGCGACGAAACGCAAGCCGTATCCGGCGCGCGCATGAGGATTGCGTTGATCGTGCTTACGCGCGGCAGTGTCAGTGGGGGATTTCGAAAATACATCCAGCGACTGATTCCGCTATTGCGCGCGCATCCCGATGTGGAGCGCGTGGCTCTCTTTGTGCCGCCGCAGATGGCCGCGGCGGGCGACGCGACGTGGCCGGTACGCGATGAAATGACGGGTTTCCGTACTTTGAAACGATCGATTGCGCAGACGAATCCCGATGTCGTGTTCATACCCACCGCGCGTGCATTGCGCGTCGGCGACAAACCCGTCGTGACCATGGTCCGCAACATGGAGCCGCTGGAAGTGCCGTTTGGCGGGAACACGGTGGCCGAGGGGTTGAAGAACGTGGTGAGGGCGAGGGCGGCACGGGGGGCGGCGCGGCGGTCGGATCGCGTCATCGCCGTCTCGCGGCATGTGCGCCAGTTCATCGTCGATCATTGGGACATTCCGGAGGAGCGGATCGGGACCGTGTATCACGGGATCGATGCCACGCACGCGATCACGCGTCCGGAGTCGATTCCCGAGGGTCGCTTCCTCTTCACGGCCGGTTCCATCCGACCGGCGCGCGGGCTCGAAGACGTGATCGTCGCATTGAAGACATTGCCCGACGACGTGCGGCTCGTCATTGCCGGCTCCGTCGATCGCGGCGCGGAGCATTACGACGTGAAGATGCGCTCGCTCGCGGAGCAGCACGGCGTGAGCTCGCGCATCGTGTGGGCGGGTCATCTCGACGCCGCATCCGTGGCCTGGTGTTTCGCCCATGCCGCGGCATTCGTCATGACCAGCCGCGCGGAGGCGTGTCCGAACATCGTCCTCGAGGCGATGGCCAACCGCGCGCTCTCCGTCTCCACCGATCATCCACCCATGCCCGAATTTTTCGAAGACGCCGCGCTCTACTATCGCGAGCGCAACGCCGACGACCTCGGCGCGAAGTTGCGCGAGGCGCTCGCGCTGACGAGCGACGCGCGCGAGCAGTTGCAGGAGAAATCGCAAACGCGCGCGTCGCAGTTCACCTGGGACGCCACCGCGCGCGCGACCGTCGAAGAGTTGAAAAAAGCGATATCGAGAGGTGCGCGATGAGCATGCGCACCGCGCTCGCGCACCTCGTCCCGCATCACGGCCTCGCCTTCCGCCTCGCGCGCAAGATCGTCAACCTCCATCACGGCGACAACGACTTCGACTTCCAGACCAACGGCGAGCTGCGCGTCATGCGCACCGTCCTCCCGCACTGCCGCGTCGTCTTCGACATCGGCGCGAACGTCGGCGAGTGGACCGAGCTCGCTCTGACCATCAATCCCAACCTGCAGATCCACTGCTTCGAGCCGAGCGCCGCGACGTTCGCGCGATTGTCCGCGCTCAACTTGCCTGCGAACGTAACCCGCAATCACTTCGGACTCGGCAGCGAAGCCGAGGAGAGGACGCTCTTCGTCTACGCCGAAGGCTCGGGCGCGAACTCCGTGCACTTTCGCATCGGCACGCCCGCCGCGCCCATCGGCGAAGAGCGCATCTCCCTGCGCACCTTTGACGACTACACGAAAGACGAGGTCGACTTCGTGAAGATCGACGTCGAAGGCAACGAAGTCGCAGTCCTCCGCGGCGCATCGAATGCGCTGCGCGCCGGACGCATCGGCGTCGTGCAATTCGAATACGGCGGCGCCTACATCGACGCGCGCGTGCTCCTCAAAGACATCTTCGAGCTCGTCGAGAATCTCAATCGCGACTACAGCTTCTTCAAGATCTTCCCCGACGGACCGCGGCCCGTGCCGCGTTACGTGCAGACGCTCGAGACGTTCCAGTACTCGAACTGGCTGATCGCCAGAAAGGATTGGGTCGCGCGGCTCGGCTCCCGCTGACCTCATGCGCGTTCTCCACCTCATCCCCACCCTCGGCGGCGGGGGAGCGGAGCGGCAGATCGCGGCCCTCACCTCGGGACTGCGCGCGCTCGCGTGCGACGTGCATGTCGGCATCGTCAGCGGCGGCGCGCAGCTCGCGCGCGTCGAGGCCGCGGGCGCGACGATTCATCGCATCTCCACGCATGGCAACTACGACCCGCTGCTCCCGCTCCGCATCGCGCGCCTCATCCGAAGCGTGCGGCCGGACGTCGTGCAGACCTGGCTCACGCAGATGGACGTCGTCGGGGGAATCGCCGCGATGATGACGCGCACGCCGTGGGTGCTCAGCGAGCGCACGAACAAGGTTTACTACCCGCGCGACGCGAAGCACGGCCTTCGTCATTTTGTCGGACGCTTCGCACGCGCGATCGTTGCGAACTCGCCGGGCGGTGTCGAGTACTGGACGAACGCGCGCGTGCCGAAGACCGTCATTCCGAATGCGCTTCCGCTTGCGGAGATCGACGCCGCGCCGCGCGACGCGAGCGACTTCGGCGCGAGGGAAGTGCTCCTCTTCGCCGGCCGCTTCGACGCCGCCAAGAACCTGCCTCATCTCATCGATGCACTGGCCAAGGTCGTTCATGAACGCGACGCCGTCGCGCTGCTCTGCGGCGAAGGTCCGCTGGAACACGAAGTGCGCGCGCGCATCGCACATCACAACGCGAGCGATCGCATCCGCCTCCTCGGATTTCGCAGCGATGTCTGGAGCCTCATGAAACGCACCGACGTCCTCGTCGCGCCGAGCTGGTTCGAGGGACAGCCGAACGCCGTGCTCGAAGCCATCGCCTGCGGCTGCCCGCTCGTCGTCTCCGACATCCCCGGCCATCGCGCGTTCCTCGACGACTCCAGCGCGCTGTTCGCGCCGCCCGACGATGCGGACGCGTTGTCGCGCGCGATCACGCACGCACTCGACGATCGCGACGCCGCCCGCGCACGCGCCGCGAACGCGCGCGAGCGCATCAACGAGTGGACGATCGGCCGCGTCTCCGCGGCGTACGTGCGCGTCTATCAGGAGGCACTCTCCTAATGTGCGGAATCGCCGGATACGCGGGTCGCATCCCGATCGATCGCGAGCTGCTCGCGACGATGCGAGACACCATGACCCACCGAGGTCCGGACGACCTCGGGATGTGGATCTCGGGCGACGCCGCGGCCGGACTCGCGCAGCGCCGCCTGGCCATCATCGACCTCTCGCCGGGCGGACATCAGCCCATGCCCGACGCGCGCAGCCGCGTGCACCTCTCGTTCAACGGCGAGATGTACAACTTCATGGAAGTGCGCCGCGAGCTCGAGTCGCGCGGCCACAGCTTCCGCACGTCGAGCGACACGGAAGTCATCCTCGCCGCCTATCGCGAGTGGGACGAAGACTTTCTCAAACGACTGACGGGCATGTTCGCGCTGTCGATGTACGACGAGGACAAGCGCGCGCTCTACCTCGCGCGCGATCGCGCGGGCGAGAAGCCGCTCTTCGTCTGGCAGAGCGCGACGCGGCTCGTCTTCGCGTCCGAGCTCAAGGCGCTG
>DATELS010000060.1:0-2024 GCA_035276365.1 Thermoanaerobaculia bacterium | reverse complement strand
GCGACGAACGCCGCGCTCGAAGAGGAAGTGGAGGCCGGACGCTTCCGGCAGGACCTGTACTTTCGTTTGCGCACGGTGGAGATCCGGCTGCCGCCGCTGCGCGAGCGGCGCGAGGACATCCCGCCGCTCGCGAGCCACTTTCTCGCCGCGCACGCGACGCGCTATCGCAAGCACCTCACCGGCTTCGACGAGGCGGCGATGAAGACGCTGCTCGCGCACGACTGGCCCGGCAACGTGCGGGAGCTCGATCACGCGGTCGAAGGCGCGGTGCTGATGGCCTCCGCCTCGACGATCCGCGCATCGGATCTCGGACTCGCCTCGTCCGCATCGCGCGCGCCGCGCATCGAGGACATGAGTCTCGAGGACGTCGAGATGCTCCTGATCCGCAAGGCGCTCGCGCGCTGCGGCGGCAACGTTAGCCGCGCCGCGGAGGCGCTGGGACTGAGCCGGAGCGCGCTGTATCGGCGCATTCAGCGTTATGGTCTGTAGCCGCTGACTCGATTTTCGCCATGAGACGCATCGAGCACCGCGTCGTCGCCGTCGTCTTCGCGTCGCTCGCGCCGCTGCTCGTCGTCGTGCTGTCGATGGCGTGGAGCTGGAGCGTCGCCATCCTCGCGCTACTCTCTTTCGCCATCCTGTTCCTCGCCGTGCGCGCGCAGATCGAGTATCCGCTGCGCACGCTCGCGAACCTCATCTCCGCGCTGCGCGAGGAGGACTACTCGATCCGCGCGCGCGGCGCGCGCCGCACGGACGCGATGGGCGAGGTCGCGCGCGAGCTGAACCTGCTGACGGCGACGCTGCGCGATCGGCGGTTCGGCGAAGTGGAAGCGGCGGCGCTCGTGCGCACGGTGCTCGAGCACATCGACTCCGCGATCTTCGCGTTCGATGAGACGTCGCGCCTCCGCCTCGCCAACCGCGCCGCCGAACGCCTCCTCGGCCGCACCGCCGAACAGCTGTACGGCCGCACCGCCTCCGAGCTCGGCATCGACGCGTTCCTCGCCGGCGACGACACGCGCACCGCGGAGCTCGTGCTGCCCGGCGGTCACGGACGCTTCCGCATCCGCCGCACGACGTTCCGCGAAAGCGGAGTGCCGCACGTGCTGCTGTCGCTGTCGGACCTCAGTCGAGCGCTGCGCGAGGAAGAGCGGCAGGCGTGGCAGCGATTGCTGCGCGTGCTGTCGCATGAGCTCAACAACTCGCTCACGCCGATCCGCTCGATCGCCGGCAGCCTCGGCTCCATCCTGTCGCGTGAGCCGCTGCCGGAGACGTGGCTCGACGACGCGCAGCAGGGACTCGAAGTGATCGACCAGCGTGCCGCGGCGCTGACGCGCTTTCTGCAGTCGTACGCGCAGCTCGCGCGATTGCCGCAGCCGGTGCTGCAGCCGGTCGACGTCGGCGAGATCGTGCGCCGCGTCGCGGGACTGGAAACGCGACTCGCCGTCCGCATCGAGCCGGGACCGGATGTGACGATCCAAGCCGACCGCGATCAGATCGAGCAGCTGCTCATTAACGTCGTACGCAACGGCGCCGACGCCGGCGACCGCGTGACGATGTCGTGGAGCGCGACGCCGGACGCGGTCGAGATCAGCGTCGCCGACAACGGCCCCGGCATCAGCGGCACCGCAAACCTCTTCGTCCCGTTCTTCACGACAAAACCCGGCGGCAGCGGCGTCGGCCTCACCCTCGCGCGGCAAATCGCAGAGGCGCACGACGCCGTGCTGACGCTCGCGAACCGGGCGGAGGGAGGGGCGGTGGCGCGGCTGCGGATGAGGACGTGAGGGAGGGGGAGGAGGATTCTTGCGGGAGGGCCGGGGGGTGAGTGGGTGCAAGCGGTAATGATGCGACAGAGAATCTATTTGTTATGTAGGTCGGGCTAAATAGGAGTTAGCCAGTCCCTGGTGGCAGGGCTGCTAGAATGTGCGCTGACGCGAACTCCGAGAGTCCGCTTGCCGTACGTGCTCCCTACGACTGCTGAAGCAGGATGATCCCGCGGAGAAGAATGCGCACGTTTCTCATCGCTTCAG
>DATELS010000059.1:0-3945 GCA_035276365.1 Thermoanaerobaculia bacterium | reverse complement strand
GTCACCGTCACCTCCGGCGCGTGCACGGCGAACCCCGCGTCGACCACCGTCGTCGTCAACGGACCGGCCACGCCGATCGGCGTCGTCGCCTCCGCGATCACGTCGACGAGCGTCAGCGTCACGTGGACTCCCGCGAGCTGCGCGGCCGCGTACGACGTCTATCGCAACAGCGGCAGCGGCTTCGTGAAGATCGGCTCGAGCGGCACGACCGGCTACACCGACTCCACCGTCGCCGCCAACACGTCGTATCTGTACGCCGTGAAGGCGATCGACGCCGGCGCGTTCCAATCCAATCTCAGCGCGCCCGATCTCGCGACGACGATTCTCTTCACCGATCCGACGATCACCTCGGAGTCGACGCTCGTGAAGACGGTGCACATCACGGAGCTGCGCAGTGCGATCGCCGCGGTGCGCACGCTGGCGGGACTCGGCAGCGTGTCGTATACCGATCCGACGCTTACGCCGGGCGTGACGACTCCGAAGCCGGCGCACATCACCGAGCTTCGCAGCGCACTCGACGCCGCGCGCTCGGCGCTGTCGCTCCCCGCGATCTCGTACACCGATCCGACGATCACCGCCGGTACGACGGTGATCCAGGCGGCGCACGTCAACAACCTGAGAGACGGCGCGTGGTAACGCGCGCCGTCTCGCCGTTCAGGCGCTGAGCGCGCGCAGGAAACGCAGTCCCTCGATCGTCCGCGTCCCGTGCCACGTGAATACGTGGCCGGGAAACGGTCCGATCACGCGCGGTCCGCGAATCGCCTCCGCATCCTCCGCCGTGAACGCGTACGGCTCGTCGGGCAGGAAGATGACGTCGGGCTTCAGTGCCAGCACGTCTTCGAGCGACAGCGCGGGATAGCGCTTCGCGTCCGCGAGCACGTTCACGCCGCCCGCGCATGCGACGAGGTTCGAGACGTACGTGTCGCCGCCGCACCACATCCACGGGTTCTTCCAGATCGCGCACGCGAACGTGAAGACGCGCGGCGGCATCGACGCCCGCACTTCGCGCAGCGTCGCCACGAGCTCCTCGGCACGCGCGCGGCGTTGATGCCACGCGCCCAGCTCCGTGATCAGCGCCTCGACGTCGTCGACGCTGCGCGGCTCGCTCACGTGCACGCGTGTGAACGTCGCGATCATGTCCGCGTGGCGGCGCAGGTTCTCCTCGTGATTCATGTAGACGAGGTCCGGCGCGAGTGCGCGAATCTCATCGACGCGCGGATTCTTCGTGCCTCCGAGGCGCGGCAGATCGAGCGACGGCGGAAAGATGCAGAAGTCCGTGATGCCGACGACCGACGCGCCGGCGCCGAGGTCGAACAGGGTTTCGGTGATGGAGGGGACGAGCGAGACGACGCGCACGACTCAGCGCATCTCTTTGCGGTATTTCGGATCGAGCGCGTCGATGAGACCGTCGCCGAGGAAGTTGAGTCCCATGACGGCGAGCATGATCGCGGCGCCGGGGAAGATCGCCAGGTGATTCGCGAGTCCGAGGTAGCGTCGTCCCGCGGTGAGCATGGCGCCCCACGACGGCGTCGGCGGCTGCACTCCCAACCCCAAAAACGACAACGCCGCCTCGGACAAAATCGCGCCCGCGAGGCCGAGCGTGGCCATGACGATCACGGGGTTGATCACGTTCGGCAGCACGTGACGCAGGATCACGCGCGGCGACTTCGCGCCGAGCGCTTTCGCCGCGGTGACGTACTCCATCTCGCGCACTTTTAAAACCTGTCCGCGCACGAGTCGCGCGTAGCCGACCCACCCGATCACCGCGAGCGCGAGGATGACGTTGTTGAGACTCGGACCGAGTACGGCGACGAGCGCGATGGCGAGGAGGATTCCGGGAAAGGCGAGGAGGATGTCGCACGTGCGCATCACGAGCACGTCGATCGCGCCGCCGAAGTAGCCGGAGATCGCGCCTAGCGTGACGCCGACGAGCGACGCGAGCAACACGACGCTGAATCCGACGCGCAGCGACACGCGCGCGCCGAAGACAATGCGCGACAGGACGTCGCGGCCGAGATCATCGAGGCCGAGGGGATGATCGTGCGAGGGGGCCTCGAGCCGCCGCGACGTGTCCTGCACGTTCGGATCGTGCGGCGCGAGCAACGGCGCCGCCAGCGCCGCCAGCACGAGCAGGACCGTCAGCACGAGGCCGGCGGTGAAGGCGAAGTTGCGCAACAAACGCTTCATCAGAGTCTCTAAGTCGTCAAGTCTCAAAGTCTCAAAGTGGCGCCGTCTTCTTTGAGACTTTGAGACTTTGCGACTTTACGGCTACTCCAGCTTGATCCTCGGATCGACCACCCCATACAGCAAATCGCTAGCAAAGTTCACGAAAATGTACGTCAGCGCGATCACGAGGATCGACGCCTGCACCTGCGGGTAGTCGCGCGTCGTGATCGATTGAATGAGCAGGCGGCCGAGGCCGGGCCAGGAAAAGATCTGCTCGGTGATGATCGCGCCGGTGAGAAGCGATCCGAACTGCAGCGCGAGGATCGTGATCACGGGAATCAGCGCGTTGCGCAGCGCGTGGCGGAAGATCGCCTTCGCACGCGTCACGCCTTTCGCGATCGCCGTCGTCACATACAACTGATTCAGCTCCTCCGCGAGACTCACGCGGATCATGCGCGTCAGAATCGCCGACAGCGCGAGACCCATCGTCAGCGACGGCAGCACGAGCGACTTCAGTCCTTCGTCCTGTCCCGAGACGGGGAACCAGTTGTGATTGATAGCGAACGCGATGATCAGCAGCGGACCGAACCAGAAGCTCGGCATCGACACGCCGATGAGCGCGAAGAAGCGCGCTAAGTTGTCGATCCACGAGTTTCGATAGATCGCCGAGACGATGCCGAGCGGGAAGGCGACGAGCAGCGCGACGAACATCGAGCCGAACGCGAGCTTCATCGTCGCCGGATAGCGCTCGGCGATCTCCTTGGCCACGCTCTGGTTCGTGCGGAACGAGCGGCCGAGATCGCCTTTCGCGAGATTCGTCAGGTACGTCACGTACTGCTTCCACAGCGGCTGATCGAGTCCGAGCGCCTTGCGCACCGCGACCACGTCTTCCGCGCGCGCACCCTCGCCCGCGATCTGCAGCGCGGGGTCGCCGGGGATGAGATGGATCAACGCGAAGATGAGGGTGAGGATCCCGAGCGTGATCGGAATCATCTGCAGGAACCTGCGCAGAATGTACTGGCTCATCGCTTCAACCGCGGATTCTGCAACAACCTCGCCTCACGACGCGCTCTCCTGTTTTCCGGTGAAGTTCCAGCCGCGGATCTTCACCACCGGCGCGAGCGTGCCGCCGTACATGTTGTACCAGGTGCCGACGCTGCGGCGCTCGCGCGAGAGCGACTCGATGTTCGAGAACGCCTCGACCATCGACTGTGTCCAGCGCAGGTTCGGCAGCCGCGCCACGACTTCGCCGTCGCGGATGAGAAACGTGCCGTCGCGCGTCGTGCCGGTCATGAGCGCCGTCTTCGGCTCGAGCAGTCCGTTGACGTAGTTGAAGCGCGTGACCCACACGCCGAGCTTCGTCGACGCGATCATCTCCTCGCGCGTGGCGTCGCCACCGGCCATCGTCAGATGAAACGCCGAGCCATGCTCGGGCGACCCGAGGTGCCACGCATGCGCGGTGGGCTGCATGCCGAGGCGGTCCGCCCACGCTTTGTCGAGGACGGGAGTGCGCGGCACGCCGTTCTCGATCAGCGCGACCGCGCGCTTCGGCAGCCCTTCCATGTCGAAGGGGAAGGGGAGGTACGACAGCGCGTCGTCGACGAGCGAGAAGTTCTCGCCGAGCATGCGCTTGCCGAGGTTGCCGACGAAGAAGGAGGAGCCGTCTTCGTACGACTGGCCGGTGAACGCGATCATGTTCATCCAGTCGAAGACTTCGCCGAGCGCGGGCGGCTCGAGGATGACGTCGTATGCGCCGGGCGCGAGGTCTTCCGTGCGATC
>DATELS010000058.1:0-3878 GCA_035276365.1 Thermoanaerobaculia bacterium | reverse complement strand
ACGCGCGAGCGGTGGCGCACGTTGCGCCGCCGGGTGCGGACGTTCGACGCGAGACGTCCGACGCGCGACGAGCAGTTTGCCACCTGGCGCGCCGCCCTCGGTCCCGCCGCCGAGACGATGAACGGCGACTTGCATCGTCTGGCGGCGCAGTTCGACCTCACGGCGGTCGCCATCCGCAATGCCGCGGAAGAAGCTCTCGAGTTGCGCCGCGGTGATGCGGAATGGGGCGACATCGTCTGGGACGCGGCGCGCGCGGCTGCGCGGCCGCAGCTCGAGTCGCTCGCAGAACGGATCGAAGTCGTGGCCACGCGTGCGGAGCTCGTGCTGCCGGATGCTGAAATGCAGCAGCTCGACGACGTCGCGTCGCACGTCGCAAAGCGCGCTACCGTTTACGAGGAGTGGGGCTTCGCGCGCTCGTCACGCCGCGGACTCGGCATCTCCGCGCTCTTCTCCGGCGCGAGCGGGACCGGAAAGACGCTCGCCGCGGAAGTGCTCGCGGGCGAGCTGAAGCTCGATCTGTATCGCATCGACCTCTCCTCCGTCGTCAACAAGTACATCGGCGAAACGGAGAAGAACCTCCGGCGCGTGTTCGATGCCGCGGAGGGCGGCGGCGCGATTCTCTTCTTCGACGAAGCGGATGCATTGTTCGGAAAACGCGCCGAGGTGCGGGACAGCCACGATCGATACGCGAACATCGAGATCAACTATCTGCTGCAACGCATGGAGTCGTATCGCGGTCTGGCCGTGCTGGCCACGAACCGCAAGGCCGACCTCGATCCCGCGTTTCTGCGGCGCATCCGCTTCATCATCAACTTCCCGTTCCCGGATCAGAACATGCGCCTCGAGATCTGGCGCCGCATCTTCCCGCGCGGTGTGCCGCTGGACGGGATCGACTTCGGCCGGCTTTCGCGCATGAGTCTCAGCGGCGGAAACATCCGCAACGTCGCGATGGGCGCCGCGTTCCTCGCCGCCGCATCGGGACGCGCCGTGGCGATGGACCACGTGATGGCCGCCGCGCAACGCGAGCACGCGAAGCTCGAACGACCGCTCATGGAGGGGATGTGATGCGGACCGTCGCCGAGAAAGCAGCCCGGCCGGAACGGGCGTCGCGCGATGCAGCGGCGTCGCGTGCTCCCGCATCCGCGGCGGGAGGCGCGCGCGCAGGTCACGAATTTGCGCGCGTTCAGGTGCATGCGCGCGGCGTCATGCAGCGCGACCCATCGTTCGACTCGTGCAGCGCGGCGCAGCAACAGCAGATCAGCGCGACTCACGCGCGGGCGATGGAGATCGTCAACAACGCCTTCACTCAACTGACGAGGCCAAGGCTCGATCCTGTCGTCGAACGCGCCCTGCGACTGCGCTTCAACTCAACGGACTTCCTCGTGCAGATCAACGTCGGCGGAGTGATGGCGGATCTTCGCCGCGAGGCGCATTCGCCGCAGTACGAGTGCCAGTCGCGCCAGATCGGCACTCGTCGTGGCTGGTCGATGTGGTGCGTCCCGTTCACCGACATCGAGCTCTATCCGGACTGGTTCAACGACACCGACATCGACATGCGCGCGAAGACGCTCATCCACGAGTGGTGTCATCGCTACATCTGTCTCGCTGACTTCGGCTACCTCGACCGCGATCCCGAGGCGATTCGCCACGGGACGATCCGCGCGCTCTACAACGCCGACGCCTACGCCTACCTCGCCTACGACATACGGAACGTCACATGAAAGAACATGCACAACATCCCTCCGAGCCCGCGGCGATCGTTCCGCGCTCCGTGAAGCTCTCGCGGAAATGCGAGTGCAGCGGAGAAGGTCCGTGCGACTGCGACCAGGCCGCGATGCAGCGCCATGCGGCAGGCGCGGGTCCGACGAACGTCCCTTCCGTCGTGCACGACGTTCTCTCTTCCGACGGAGCGCCGCTCGATTCCGCCGCGCGCGCGGACATGGAGTCGCGTTTCGGACACGACTTCAGCCGCGTGCGCGTTCACGACGACACGCGAGCCGCGGAGTCGGCGAGTGCGGTCGCCGCACGCGCGTACACCGTCGGCGAGCACATGGTGTTCGGCGCCGGGATGTATGCGCCCGGATCCGCGGACGGGCGGCGCCTGCTCGCGCACGAGCTGACGCACGTCGTGCAGCAGAGCGGCGCGACGCAGGCCGCGGCCGTCACGGAAATCAGCACGCCGGGCGACGCCGGCGAGCGCGAAGCGGACGAGATCGCGGAACAGGTGATCGGAAATCCATGAGCGAACTGCACATCGATCACCTGCTCCTCCGCTACGACAGCACGATCGGCGACACCGAGCGCCTGCAGATGCTCGTCGAGCGCGCGCTCGACATGGTCGCCGCGGGCGTCGAGGCGTCGCACCGAGCGCAGGACGCGAACGAGCCCGTGACGCTCGATGCGCGCGCATCCGATGACGCCGTGGCGCGGCGGATTGCCGAGGCGTTGATACTGAAGGTGGAGAGGGGAGGGTGAGATGCCGGTCCTGAAAGGCGCGTTCATTCGTCTCGACAATGACCTCCTCGGCGCTCTGCCGATCATCGTCGTCTTCCAGTTCAATCCAGAGAAGATCACGCGTACACCGTCGGTGCCGGCAACTGCTGCTGCGACCGCCACGCCCGCGCCGACCGCGTCGAATGCGCGGCAAGTCGCGAGCGAGCCGGCGGAAACCATCGGCTTCTCGCTCCGGCTCGACGCGACCGACCAGCTCGCGGCAAGCAACCCGGTCGCGGTGGCGAGCGGCATTCTTCCGACGCTCTCCGCGCTCGAGTTGCTGATGGCGCCCACCACGCCCGTCGCCGCCGATCTCGCGAGTCTCAGCGGCGGCAACGGGCCGCATCAGAATCCATCCGCGTTGCTGCCGATGGTCCTCTTCTTCTGGGGTCCGTATCGAATCCTGCCCGTGAAGTTCAAGTCGATGTCGATCGACGAGACGCGCTTCGACACGCGCCTGAGTCCCGTGCGCGCCGACGTCACGATCTCGCTGGAGGTGCTGACTCCGGATGCACTCGCCGGCGAAACGTTCGCGCGTGGCGTCTACAAGTACACGAAAGGCGTGAAGGAAGTGATGGCCGCGCTGAGCATGCTCAACGCCGCGGAGATGGGCGTCAGCGCATCGCTGTCCCTGTCGTTGTGAGGAGCGCCGATGATTTTCAAAGGAAGTCGATACGAAAACGTTCCGGTCCTGACGATCGAAGTGGAGCCGGGGCGGAGCGAGAGCTATCTCGCGATGCGCACCGCTCCACCGACGCCTGCCGGGTACCTGCACACGTTCAGCGCCGGCGAGCGTCTCGATCTCCTCGCCTTCCGTTTCTATCGCAACGCGGAGAAGTTCTGGCGTATCGCGGACGCTAACGACGAGCTCGATCCGGAAGAGCTGCTCGAACCGGGACGACAGATCCGCATTCCACCGGACCGCACCTGAGGATTCGATGACGCGCACCGCTTATCAGATCGAGTTGGACGAGGAAGCCGTGGACGAGGCGTTCTACGGCGACGTCGTGTCGCTCGACGTCGACGAGAGCGTGACGATGGCCTCGACGGCGCAACTGCGGCTGCATCTCCTCCTCGACGAGAACGGCGCATGGTCGTATCTCGACGACGACCGGTTCGAGCTGTTCACGAAGATCACGGTCAAGGTCGGATTCACGTCAAACGGCGCCAGCACGCTGACGCGCGTCTTCGATGGCTACATCACGAACGTTGATCTCGACATCGGCGAGGCGCCCGGGGACGCGCATCTCGACATCCGCGCGGTCGATACGAGCGTGCTCCTTTCGATGGAGGAGAAGGTCGCCATCTGGGCGGGCCTCTCGGACAGCGAGATCGTTCAGCAGATCGTCGGCGCTTACGACGGCGTGCGCGTGGACGCCGAGTCG
>DATELS010000057.1:0-3722 GCA_035276365.1 Thermoanaerobaculia bacterium | reverse complement strand
ATCGCCGACTATCGCCTCATCCTCTATCTGCAACTTCTGCCGCGTCTGCAGGCGTACGCGCTGCGGCACTACATCCCCGTCTATCGCAACCTCTGGATTCCCGGCATGACCGCGACCGTCGGTCCGTCGCCGTCGCGTTTCATCTGGACCGCGCCGCGCGCGGGAACGTACGACGTCATCGTCAGCGATCTGTTGGCGAAACATCCGTGGTTCACGCGTCCCGTCGAAGCGGTGACGACGATCGGCCCGCGCGCCGCGCAGCTCGAGATTCCGCTCGCGCGTCTGCCACACTCTGACGCGAACTTGCAGTGGCGCGTCGATGGCGCGCCCGTCGCGGGATCGTCGCTCGCGTTGCGCAAAGGCGCGCGCGTCGAGCTCACCGGCACCGCGCCCGTCGCGACCGGCATCCTGCTCGTGCCGCACGGCATCACGAACTTGTTCATCGCGCCCGAAGAGGAGATCGTTTTCTGATGAGAGTTCTCGTCCTGTCCGAGCATGACGTCGAAGAGTTGCTGACGATGCAGGAGTGCATCGCCGTCATGGAAGACGCACTCCGTGCACTCGCGCGCGGCGAGGTGCACAATCCATTGCGACAAGGCATTCGCGCGCCCGGCGCGCCGGGCATTCTCGGCTTGATGCCTTCGTGGCGCGGCGGCGCGCAGCCGTACTACGCGCTGAAAGAGGTCTGTGTCTTTCCCGAGAATCCGAAGCGCGGCCTCGACACGCATCTCGGCGCTGTGATCTTGCACAGCGGCGAAACGGGTGAGCCGCTCGCGTTCATCAACGCCGCCGCCGTGACCGCGATCCGCACCGCCGCCGTCTCCGCCGTCGCGACGAAGCTCCTCGCCCGTGACGACTCCTCCGTCCTCGCCATCCTCGGCCGCGGCGTGCAGGCGAAGAGTCATCGCGAAGCGATCCCGCTCGTGCGCAACATCCGCGAGATCCGCATGTGCGGCCGCGGCGAGAGCGTCGAGGACGCCGTGCGCGGCGCGGACATCATCGTCACCGCCACGAGCTCGCGCGAGCCGATCCTGAAACGCGAGTGGATCGCGCCCGGTACGCACATCAACGCCGTCGGCTCCAGCATCGCCGCCGCGCGCGAGCTCGACGTCGCCACGGTCGTCGAGTCCTCGCTCTTCGTCGACCGCCGCGAGTCGACGGTGAACGAGTCCGGCGATTACCTCGCCGCTGCCGGCGAAGGCGCGACCATCCGCGCCGAGCTCGGCGAACTTCTCCTCGGCACTGCCGAAGGCCGAAAATCTGCCGACGAGATCACGCTGTTCAAATCGCTCGGCCTCGCGATCGAAGACCTCGCGTCCGCGGCGTTTCTGTACGACAAAGCGCGGCGCGGGAATCGCGGCACGTTCGTGGAGTTTTGAGGAATGACAATGATGAAAGCCGTATTCGTCTTCGCCGCTCTGCCACTGCTCGCGCAAACGGTCGACGTCCAGCAGACGATTCGCGAGGGCATTGCACTCTACGATCAACGTCGCTACGACGAGGCGATCGCAAAGTACAAGACCGTGCTCGCGCAGGAGCCTTCGAACGTCGACGCGGTGTACGAGCTCGGCTACACGTATCAGACGAAAGGCGACGCGGCGGCGTGCATCGCGCTTTTGACGCCGTGGTCCGACAAGCCGACGACGCAGCAGTCCGCGCTCCGTACGATTCTCGCGAACTGTCTCGACAATGCGGGCAGGCGGGACGAGGCGATCGCGCTCTATCGCAAGACCCTCGAAGTCGAGCCGAACCATCCGCAGCTCCTGTACAACCTCGCGCTCACGTTGTCTTCAGGCGGTGACTCCGAGCTCGACGAGGCGCGCGCGCTCCTGAAGAAAGAGCTCTCCGCCATTCGTCCTAACCACGCGTCCGCCCGCTACCTCCTCGGCCGCATCTTCGAGGTGCAGCAGTTCCGCGTTCCGGCCATCCTCGAATACCTCCGCTTCCTGGCCATCGAGCCGAACGGCCCGCGCGCCAAAGAGGCCGCGACGCGCATGCTCACCCTCCTCAACCTCGGCGTCGAGAAGAAGGGTCGCAACACCAACGTCACCATCGACTCGAATCCGCGCAAGGAAGAGGGCGACTACAGCACGTGGGCGATGATGCTCGCCATCGCGTCCGCCGCGCGGGACCTGCCGGAAAAACCGAAGCGGACGGACTTCGAGCGCACGCGGGCGCAGCTCTACTCGACATTGATGATGTTCGTCGAGAGCGGCCCCGAAGGCCACGCGGACTACACCGCGACGGCCAATTTCCCGTTTTTCGCCGAGCTGCAGCAGAGGAAACTTCTCGAGGCGCTGAGCGGCGCGGCGCTTCTCTCGCTCGATTTGAAGGGCGAGGACGAGTGGCTGAAAAAGAACGAGAAAGAGGTGGGGGA
Source organism: Thermoanaerobaculia bacterium (assembly GCA_035276365.1). GTDB lineage: Bacteria > Acidobacteriota > Thermoanaerobaculia > Gp7-AA8 > Gp7-AA8 > QHVT01. The sequence continues at coordinate 1,345 of DATELS010000057.1, read as the reverse complement.
GCTCGCGGCGTTCACTCACTAACTCCTTGCGGAATAAGCCCGCGGGGTGTGGCGTTAGCCGAGTTCCGGGCTTGACAAAGTCCAAACCCACGCCTAAAGTGCGCGGGTTTTCCCTTGCGGGAGCAGATTTTCGCTGTACGTGTCTTCAGAAGGAACCGCACCGAATGCCAACGATCAACCAGCTTGTTGCGAGAGGCCGCGAGAGCGTCAAGTACAAGACGAAGTCGCCGGCGCTCCAGTCGAGCCCGCAGAAGCGCGGCGTGTGCACGCGCGTCTACACCTCGACCCCGAAGAAGCCGAACTCCGCGCTCCGTAAGGTCGCGCGCGTCCGTCTCACCAACGGCGTCGAAGTCACCACCTACATCCCCGGCGTCGGCCACAACCTGCAGGAGCACTCGATCGTGCTCATTCGCGGCGGCCGTGTGAAGGACCTGCCGGGCGTTCGTTATCACGTCATCCGCGGCACGCTCGACGCCGTCGGCGTGGCCAAGCGCAACCAGAGCCGCTCCAAGTACGGGGCGAAGCGACCCAAGAAGGCGTAACCAAGATGCCGAGAAGACGCGAAGTTCCGAAGCGAGAGATCCTGCCGGATCCGGTCTACAACAGCCAGTTGGTGACGAAGTTCATCAACTCGCTGATGACGCACGGCAAGAAGTCGGTGGCCGAGCGCGTGTTTTATGGCGCGCTGAAGAAGGTCGAGGACCGGGCCAAGGACGATCCTCTCAAGCTCTTCAAGAAGGCGATCGACAACGTCAAGCCGGCGCTCGAAGTGAAGAGCCGCCGCGTCGGTGGCTCGAACTACCAGGTTCCCATCGAAGTGCGTCCGACGCGCCGCACCGCGCTCGCGATCCGCTGGATGATCAGCTACGCGCAGGCGCGCGGCGAGAAGACGATGCAGGACAAGCTCGCCGGCGAGATCCTCGACGCGGCGAACAATCGCGGCAACGCGATCAAGAAGCGCGAAGACACGCACAAGATGGCCGAGGCCAACAAGGCGTTCGCGCACTACCGCTGGTAGCAAATCCCTTTGTTCAAGTCTCTGAAAGCCGGACCTCTGGGTCCGGCTTTTTGTTTGACTGCAGTCCTCGTTCTGGCGGTGTATCTGGCCGGGCTGCCGCGCAATCCGCCGGGATTCTTCATCGATGAGGCGTCAATCGCATACAACGCGTTGACGATGGCGCGGCATGGCGTGGATGAGCACGGCGCGCGCTTTCCGCTCTACTTCAAGGCGTTTGGCGAGTACAAGAACCCGGTCTACATCTATGCGCTCGCGCTCGTCTTTCTCGTGATCGGGCCGGGCATTCTCGCGGCGCGCGTGCTGAGCGCGCTCTTCGGTGTCGCGACC
>DATELS010000056.1:0-5022 GCA_035276365.1 Thermoanaerobaculia bacterium | reverse complement strand
CTCCTGCCATCGAACAGACTCATGCCCCGGCTCGTCATACGGTGCGAGCCAGATCGCCTCGTTCGGATAGGCGTGTAGCCATCCAGCCAGCGTGAACCGGAAGATTCCTGCGGCCTCCGGGCCGGCAGCGCGCGCCGTCGCGCGGAGGAGCTCCATGAGCCGGCGCATCGGCGCGCGGTGTACGGGATCGGTCACGGTGACCCGCACCGTGAATGCAGTGAGGCCGAAGTGGTGCGCACACGCCTCCGGGAAGGCGCTCAGCGCCGCGTAGAGCAGCACTTTGCGGGCGACGAAGCGCTCCACTGGCTCAGACCCGCGATCGTGCTCACTGAAGACCAGGCGCGGTCCTGTCGGGGTCTCTTCGATGAGGACGTAGTCCGGCTGCGGGAGATCGAAGGAGGCGAGCTTGCTCGGAAACGGACAATCCCAGCTCGACATCCAGAGGAGCGGCACAGCCTCCCGATAGCGCAGGACGAGCGCATTCACCTCTACCTGGTGCGCGAACCAATTGGGAGCCGAAGCACCGTCCTCGAGCCGGAGCGCGCGTTTTGCCGTCTGCGGGAGCATGAGTCGGATAAGCGGCGCGTAGGGTATCGCCTCCGCTTCCCGACTAAGCGCTGCGACGATCGCACGCGTCGCCGCCGCGGTCGGGATGGCGTAGCGGGTATGGCCGCCGTGCCGGCCGGGCGCTTCCCACACGCTGATCGCACCGGCGCGAAGGAGCTGGCTCACTCGCCTTCGTGTGACCGATGCATGCGCTTCTGAATAGCTCACCTCCTGGAGCTGGCGATAGCTTAGGAAGCGGAGTTGGGTGAGCAAGCGAAGAGCATTCCTGTCGCGGAGCGGGAGGTCGTCGAGGTTTGCGACACCTCCCGCACTACCCTTCGACGTGTCTCGAACTGGGTCGCGAACGGGGGGTAGGTTTGCGACTGTCGCGAACGCTTCCGGATGCGGCATGGCGATGCGTGGCGTTTCATGCGTGATTGCATCTGCGCGCCTGCGCGGCGGTTTGTCTCGGGCCATAGGAGTGGGGTGAACGGCTCGGAGCGACTCTACGGCCACACACCCTCACCAATGAGGGCCAGCCCGCGCAATGTGCTCGCCACGCACAGGCCCACGGGAGCACGTGGGGTAACCGGGAGTGTGCGCGGCGAGCACGCGGAGCGGTCCTTTGTTGCAGCGCGATATTCCACGTGGGATGCTGGACGTACTGCCGCAATGACCCACCACAACGATGCATGCTTCATCTAGGCCGCGTTGGCTCCATTCGCCAATGCTTGCTCTCTATGCGGTTCTCTTTGCGCTTACTTGCATCTTTGTATTCGGAGTTCGGGCGGGAGATAGAACACACGCTATCAACGCGTGTTTTGAGGCGATCAGCCCTTACGTGCCGGGGATCGCGTTAGACCGCCTCACAGCGGATGCGGAACGCGTCAGTGGTCGAGTGTACAGAGTGGAACACGCTGCGAGCATGAACGGTCGCCTGATGACGTGGGAATGCCGCGCGCGTCAGATGCCGGATGGTTCATGGGCAGCAGCACCGGAGTGACCGCCCTGCGGACGTAATCGTCCGCAGTCTGTACTTCGGGGGACCGCATGCGTAGCGATCATTCGTGCAAAATGCTGTAAATCCTGCCGACAGCATTCGTCCTTCAAGCGACGAATTCGCATCCGTAAGCCACGCTTTGCGTCACGAAATCGATCAAGCTCCTCAAATGCATTCGGAATGCGTAGACTTAGTCTCCGACCAAACACCCACATCCCGCCCATGCTCATCCCACTGGAGTCCGTGCCGCGCACGCACCTCCGGTGTGATCCCCGAGCACGCGGGGGCCGCGCAGTCGCCGCATACCATAGGCACGATCATGTGCTCCAGCAGCACTAAATCGAACGAGGCCATCGGCGTGCGGTCACAGCGCAGCGAGAATGGGTGCGTCCCATCACCTCCTTGCCCTCCGTGCATCGGCCGCCTCGCCTCATCACGGAACTGCTCGCCCTCGCACAGGAGTGGGGGTGGAGTGTGGAGGATCTTGCGCGCGAACTCGGCATCCACCGGACCACCCTCGTCCACCAACGCTCGGGGCGACACGCCCTGAAGACGGCGATGCTCGCGCGGATCGCTCGTCGCTTCAAGAGTGATCGTGCGGTACGCGATCTCGTCTGGCACTACCTCACCGTCGAGTATGAGGAGCGCGGGCAGCAAGCGCAGCTTCCCGCTCTTCCGCGTGTACCGAACGAGGTCGCCACCACGCTCCGCGCGTACCTCGCGCGGTTCAGCGACGAGAGCGTGCACGGCGGTCGCGGGCTCTACGTATTGGCAGGCGACGCCGCGACGTTGAGCGCGACACTCCGATGGCTTCAGGACGCGTTCAAGCAGCATCGCATTGAATCCTGCACCCTGCGGGCGGATCGGCCGGTCGCTGCGTCCGAGGCGCGGTCAGCGCTCGCGGCACCCATCCTCCTCGTTGAGCGGGTGGACTTCCTGCGAGAGGCTGTCGCCGATGTGCTGCGACGCCGTGCGGATCTCGTGCGGCCAGTCGTGGTGACGAGCATGCAGCCGCCGAGCGCCATTGCCGACCCGTATGTGCGTCGCATCCTCGCGTCGATGACGCGCGTCGTGGAAATCAGTCCTATCCAGATCCCTCCCACCATCCCCCATGGAGCTATTCCTGCCGAATCCGAGCAGCAGTAGGTTCCCGCGTCCGGACCACGCGCTCCAAGACAACACTCGCGTGCGGTTCGTGACCCCGCGCCCGGAGCCGCCGGAGGGCGTCTCAACCGTACGTGCGGATCTCAGCGCATTCTTCGTGGTGGTGGATCGCGTAGGCCGCAACGAGGCGCTGCTGCTGCTCCTAACGAAAGCGTTGCGGCAGCGGACCGGGCTCCTTGCGCTACGCGTGAATGACCTCGCGTGGATGCTCCGCGTGTCGAACCGCCGCGTCATCCACTGGCTCGACCGCCTCGTGAAGAGCGGTCACGTCGTGTACCACGTCGAAGACCTGTGGGGGATCGACACGGTACTCGTGGAGATCGTCGCGGGCGGCGTGGAGCCGCACCGCTACGACCGCACGGTCCATCAGGAGCTGCCGACGCACTGGTTCGTACAAGTCCTGCCGCTCCTCGGTCGCACGACGTTCACGGTCTACCTGTACCTCCTCTGGTGCGAGCCGCACCATCGCGACACGCACGTGGACCACCTGAAGGAGATGGTGAAGCTCACCGGGCGGTTCCACGCCCGCTGGCACCTGCGGAAGCTCGAACGGCGGTCGCTCATCGCGCCGCACCCGGACCACGGTGGAATCGTCGTGCACGACCCGAAACCGCCTACGCGCGCGGAGCGCCTCCGCCTCCGGTATCTGGCGATTCCGCACCTGCGCCGCTCCCTCGTGCACCTCGCGGTCTTGGCGGGCGCGCTCGCATCGCTCCTCCTCCTGCTCTGGCTCTTCGCACGCTTCACCTGACCCCCGCAGCCATGACACCGCTCGCCCTCACCGTCTCGGTTCTCGCTTCGCTCGGGCTCGCGGGCGTCGCCACGTATGCCTTCGCGAGACGCACCCGCCGCCCGAAGGGCATGACGGAGCCGGGGAGCATGTCCCTGAGCTTCCAGACCACGACCGCAAAGTCAAAGCAGGGATGGGCAGCGTTCTGGGCGCGCGATCCCTTCGTGCTCGCGCAACGCGAGCGGAAGGGGACCGCCTTCGGACTCTACGACGTGCCCGGCGGTGAACCGATCCCGACGCACATCGCGGCCTCAGACGTCTTCCAGCACACGCTGGTCCTCGGCTCGACCGGCAGCGGGAAATCGAGCCTGCTCGAAATCCTCGCGCGGCACCACCTTGAAGACAAGCGACCGTTCACGCTCATTGACCTGCATGGAGACCTCTTCAACCGGGTCGCGGCGTGGGCGCTCGTGCATCGGGTGCCGCGCCTTGTCCTTTTCGATTTCACGCGGCCCGAGTTGCTTCCCGGCTGGAATCCGCTCACGCGCGTCGAAGGGATCGACGTCGGCCGCCACGTAGACCTGCTCGTCGGCGTCTTGAAGCGGCTCTACGCGGGCGAAGACGCGGCCTCGTGGGCGTGGGGCGTCAAGGTCGAAGAGCTGATGCGGTACGCGCTGCGTGCGTGCATCGAGAGCGAGTCCGTGATGAGCCTCGTCGATCTCCCGCAGTTCTTCCTCATTCCCGCGATCCGGCACCGTGTCCTCGCGTCGGCGTCCGAGCAGTCGCGCGCGTACTTCACGCTCCGCTTTGGTGCCCGTGAGGAGATGTACGTCTCCGCGGTCCTCAACAAACTCGAACCGTTCCTCGGCTCGATCGCCGTGCAGCGGTTCCTCGGGCAGCCACGTTCGACGGTGGACCTCCTCGGCGCGATCGAAAGAGGGGAAACCGTCGTCGTGAACCTCGCGAAGGGGAATCTCGGCCCCACGGCCGACATCATGGGGCGGCTGCTCGTGAACGTCTTTCAGATGGCGGCGCTCCGACGAGAGAACATAGCGCCCGCGAAACGGACGCCGTACGCGCTGCTCCTCGACGAGGCGCACGTGCTCGCGGGCGCGGAGAGCGGACTCGAAGACTTTCTCGTCGCCGCGCGCAAGTACAAGGTCTTCGTCACGCTCGCAGCCCAGGGGCTGTCGCTCTTCCCTCCGACGTTCCGCCCCCACCTCCTCGGCAACACGGGACGGCAGTTCTTCTTCCGCCTCCCGTACGGCGAAGCGAAGATGCTCTCGCACGACATCTTCGAGCCCCTCGGCTCCGTCTGGCGGCACCAAACGCGCCCGAACGAGAAGATCGAGGAGCCCCTGCTCACCCCTTCCGAAGAGATCGCGTGGCGCACGCGCGAACTCGCGAACCTGCCGCTCGGCGCGTGCTACTGGCTCCTTAAGGGCCGCCCATACAAAGCGCGGCGGGTGCAGGTGCTGAAGCCCCTTCCCGCGCCCTACCGCGACGGCGAGCTGCGCGAGCGCATCGACCGAGCGATGCAGGCGTACAAGGAAGGACGCCCTGTCCCTGCGTCGGAGCCCTC
>DATELS010000055.1:0-5405 GCA_035276365.1 Thermoanaerobaculia bacterium | reverse complement strand
GCCGGCCTTTCCCGCGGGTGGCGGCGAGGACGCCGCCACGCCAGCCGGCGGGACGCCGGCGCTCCGCGGTTCTCCGTGGAATACCCTTCCGCCTCAGTGAGTTAAACTCGTTCCATCGCAGTTTTTCTCTTGGAGGTCGATGTGTACGCCATCATTCGTTCCGGTGGGAAGCAGTATCGCGTTGCCGCGGGCGACCGTCTTCAGGTCGAGCGCGACATCCTCGGCAGCGCGGATCAGGACAAGGTCACATTCAATGAGGTTCTGATGATCGGCGGAGACAATCCGCAGGTCGGCAACCCCACCGTGTCCGGCGCGTCGGTCGTGGCGACCGTCGTGGGGGAGACGCGCGGGGACAAGATCATCGTCTTCAAGAAGAAGCGCCGCAAGAATCACACGAAGCGGACGCACGGTCATCGTCAGGACGTCGTCGACGTCCGCATCGAAAGCATCAACGTCTAGGAGATCACCATGGCTCATAAAAAAGGACAGGGCTCCTCGCGCAACGGCCGCGACTCGCAGCCGAAGATGCTCGGCGTGAAGCGCTTCGCCGGCCAGTTCGTGACGGGCGGATCCATTCTCGTCCGCCAGCGCGGCACGAAGTTCTACCCCGGCACGAACGTCGGAATCGGCCGCGACCACACGCTCTTCGCGAAAGTCGACGGCGTGGTTCAGTTCGCCGAAAAGGGCGAGCGCCGCTTCATCAGCGTCGCCCCGATCGCGTAACGCGCGCGGCGGCACAGCCGCTGCAGTAGATCCGCGGCAGCGAGAGCTGCCGCGTTTCATTTTTAGGCACTACGCAGAATGTTCATCGATCAGGCAACGATTCATGTGAAAGCCGGAGACGGCGGAAACGGCTGCATCGCCTTTCGCCGCGAGAAGTTCGTTCCCAAAGGCGGCCCCTCGGGCGGCGACGGCGGACACGGCGGCTCGGTCTGGATCGTCGCCTCGCAGCGTCTCAACACGCTCTATCACCTCCAATTCAAGCGCGAGTGGAAAGCCGGCCGCGGCGAGCACGGCCTCGGCTCGAAGTGCTCCGGCCAGCACGGCGACGACGTGTACATCGAGCTGCCGATCGGCTCCGTCGTGCGCGACAAGACCACCGGCGATCTCATCGCCGATCTCGCGCAGGACGGCGAGAAAGTGCTCGTCGCGAAAGGCGGCCGCGGCGGCTGGGGCAACCAGCACTTCGCGACGTCGACGCGTCAGGCGCCGCGCTTCGCACACGACGGCAATCCCGGCGAAGAGCGCGAACTCTTCATCGAACTGAAGCTCATCGCCGATGTCGGACTCGTGGGACTTCCGAACGCAGGCAAGTCGACGCTCATCTCCGTCGTCAGCGCCGCGAAGCCGAAGATCGCCGACTATCCCTTCACCACGCTCGTCCCGAACCTCGGCGTCGTCCGTGCGGATGACGATCGCACGTTCGTCGTCGCCGACATCCCCGGCCTCATCGAAGGCGCCCACGAAGGTCACGGACTCGGCGACCAGTTCCTGCGTCACGTCGAGCGCTGTTCCGTGCTCGTGCATCTCGTCGACCTCTCCGCGAACGAAACGCCCGAGGAGGATGCGGAGACGATTGCGCGGGAGCTGGCGTTGTACTCGGAGACGCTCGCGCAGAAGCCGCGGATCGTCGTCGGCTCCAAGCTCGATTCGGCAGTGCCCGGCAACAGCGAGAAGCTGCGCGACTACGCGGCGCAGCACGGCTATGACTATCACGAGATCTCGGCCGTCGCCGGCGACGGCGTGCGCGATCTCGTGCGCATGCTCGCGCGCTTCACGCGCGAGCATCAGGCGGCATGAGAGTCGGAATCTGCGGCGGTACGTTCGACCCCTTTCACCGCGGCCATCTCGACCCGATTCTCTCCGTGCGCGAGTCGATGCAGTGGGATCGCGTCGTCTACATCCCCGCGTTCATCCAGCCGTTCAAACAGGATCGCGAGACCGCGCCGAGCCATCACCGCTTCGCCATGACGACGCTCGCGATCGAAGAGCATGACGCGCTGTACGCCGATCCGCGCGAGCTGGAGCGCGGATCCGTGTCCTACACCGTGGAAACGTTGCGCGAGCTCCGCAAGGAAAATCCGGAAGCGACGATCGACTGGATCATCGGCGACGACAATCTCGAGAAACTCCACGAGTGGAAAAACATTGACGAGATTTTCGCGCTCGCCAACTTCACAGTGCTGACGCGCGCTCCGATCCTCAATCCTCAATCCTCAATCCTCAATCCGACGTGCTGTGTGACCGACCCGAGCGATCGCCCGAAAAACGGCGCAATGGTCTACGCGCACAACCCGCTGACTCCCGTCTCGTCCACAGAAATCCGACAGCGCATCCGCGAGGGAAATGAGATCGAAGATCTGGTTCCGGCCCGCGTCTCGCGCTACATTCAACATTACGGACTCTATCGAAAGGGCCAATCGTGAACGATTCCGAGATTGATGCGCGCGTCCGCCTTGCGGTCGCCGCGGCGCTCGACAAAAAGGCCACCGGTCTCGACGTGCTGAAAGTCGGAGACCTCACGTCCATCGCCGACTACTTCATCATCGCCTCCGCCGGCAACGAACGGCAGGCGAGCGCGATCGCCGACAGCGTCACGAGTCGCTTGAAAGAAGAGCTCAACGTGCGTCCGCTGCTCGTCGAAGGCACGACGCCCGGCCGCTGGATCCTCATCGACTTCGGCGACTTCATCGTGCACATCTTCACCGAGGATGTGAGGCGGTTTTATGGATTGGAGCGTTTGTGGGGCGACGCGCCGAACGTGACGGCCGAGTTCACGGGCGAGCCGAGTGCCATCCGCAAGACCTCGTGAGCCGCGCCTCCGGGACCTGATCCGCACGCGCAACGCCGCGATGCGGACCGTCCTCGAAACGGTCGAGAAAGTTCTCGACCGCGATGTCAGCATCCTCATCAGCGGCGAGTCGGGATCCGGCAAGGACTATCTCGCCGGCGCGATTCACGCGTGCAGCACGCGCCGCGAAGAGCCGTTCGTGCACATCGAGTGCGCGTCGATTCCCGCGGAGCTCTTCGAGACCGAGATCTTCGGACACGAGCGCGGTACGTTCACCGACGCTCACGCGCGCAAAGTGGGCAAGCTCGAGATCGCGCGCCGCGGCACGATCTACCTCGACGAGATCGGCGCGCTCACTCCGCAGTTGCAGGCGAAGCTGCTGCGCGTGATTCAGGAGCGGCGCTTCACGCGACTCGGCGGCACGACGTCGATCCCATTCGACGCGCGCGTGATCTCGTCGTCGAATGCCGATCTCGCGCAACTGCTCGACTCCGGCGCGCTGCGCCGCGATCTCTACTACCGGATCAACGTCGTCACGCTCGCGCTCCCGCCCCTGCGCGAACGCCCCGAGGACATCCTCCCGCTCGCGAAAAAGTTCCTCGGCCGCAGAAAGCTCGATGAGGAAGCGGAGCGTATTCTCGTCAGCTACGCGTGGCCGGGAAACATTCGTGAGCTGCGCAACGCGCTCGAGCGCGCCGCGCTGATGGAAACGAACGACCGCATCACCGCCGCATCGCTCCCGATCGCGCCCGCCGACCTCCTCACCACCGCGGCGCGCGGCAACTGGACGCTGGACGAATTGGAATCGCACTACATCCGCGAAATCCTCCGCACCACGCGTTCCAACTATTCAAAAGCCGCCGAAATCCTCGGCATCAACCGGAAGACGCTGCTGGAGAAGAGGAAGAAGTATGGGATCGACGAGTAGTTGCAGAGTCTTCAAGTCGCAAAGTCGCAAAGGAGAGAGGCAGTCTCACAGTCTCACAGTCTCATAGGGGACCGTCCTGTCCAACCTACCTTCTCCTTTGAGACTATGAGACTTTGAGACTCTACGACTCCCCATGAAATTTCGATTTCTCTGGGCCGGTTCCCATGCCGACGCCGAGCTCGCCGAGGCGGCGGAGCGTTACCTCAATCGGATCAAACATTTCTTTCCGGTCGAGGTCATTGAAGTCGCTTCCGAGCGCGGTAGACAACGTCAGAGTGATGGGTCTATCATGCGCGCGCAATCCGCGCGCCTCTTGGCCGCGATCCCTCAGCGAGGCACCGTCGTGGTCCTCGACGAACGAGGACAACTCTTTGATTCTTTGAAGTTTGCGAAGTGGATCGAGAGGCTCACGATCGATAGTCCGCACGGCGTGAACTTCGTCGTCGGCGGCGATACCGGCTTCGATGATTCCGTCAGGCAGCGCGCCGATAAGCTGCTCAGTCTGACTCCCATGACCCTCCCGCATCAATTCGCGCGGGTGCTGCTCCTGGAACAGATCTATCGGGCCTGCACGTTGATGCGCAACATTCCGTATCACAAATAGAGGGTCGAATGGCCAGAGCGAAAGTCAAAACCAATCCGTACCAGCCGTACGAAGACGCCCTTCGCGCGAAGCAGCGCGAGCTGCTCCTCTCCTATGAGCGCGACAAAGCCGCCGGCAACGCCACTCCCGACGACGGCATCCAGGACCTCGCCGACAAAGCGGCCAGCGCCTACTCCAAAGAGCTCAACTTCTCGCTCTCCGACGGCGAGCGCAATCTCCTCATGCAGGTCGAGGAGGCGTTCAATCGCATGAAGGAAGGCACGTACGGTTCGTGCACGAACTGCGGCGTGACCATCGGCGAGAAGCGTCTGCAGGCCGTCCCCTGGACGATGTTCTGCATCGACTGCCAGGAGCTGCAGGAGAAGGGGCTGCTGCAGTAACCCCCGAGTGCCGAAGAAACTCGCGGCCCTCCTCGGCGACATCGAAGCGAACCGCCTTCCGCGCGTCCTGCTGATCGGCGGTTCGTCCGACTTTCTCTCCGAGCGCGCGTTTCACGAAGTGCGCGACGCCATCGTCGCGAAGCAGCCGAACCTCAGCGTCGAGTCGTACGAGCCCGGCACCGAGCTCGCGTCGATCCTCGACTCCTATCGCACCGGCTCGCTCTTCGGCGGCGCGCGTCTGCTCATCGTGCCGGAGGTGAATGCGTTCATCTCCGCGAAAGAGATTGCGTCGCTCTACGAGAAGTCGGTGACCGAGTGGAAGAGCGCGAAGACGGATCGCAAGCGCGCCACGTCCGCCGCGAAGCTCCTGCACGTCCTCGGACTCGCCGGCTGCGATCTCGAGATGACCGACCGCGCCATCGCGGACGCGCTCGGCGTCTCGCTCGAGAGCACGCTCGGCGAGATGCTCGCGTTCTGCCGCGCGACGGGAAAGAAAGCCGGACGCGGCGAAGACGACGCCGCGCTGCTGATGGAAGCGATCGTGCGCGGCGGTGCGTCCGGCGCGATTCTCCTGATGCGCACGGGCGATGTTCCGCGCGACTCAGCGACGATCGATCTGATCGACAAGCATGGCGCGGTCGTCGTCGCCGATCTCACGCGCGAGGGATTCGTCGCCGCGCTCGATGGCGCGATCGCCGAAGT
>DATELS010000054.1:0-2184 GCA_035276365.1 Thermoanaerobaculia bacterium | reverse complement strand
GATCGCGAGCGTGCAGACCACGCCCGCCGTGCAACGCGGCGCGCGCCCGTACTACCACGTCGACGTGCGCACGAAGTCCGGCAAGCGCGTGCGCGTCGCGAAGTACATCGGCAGCAAGCGCGAGGCGGAGTGGGCCGCGTCGCGTATCCGCAGATAAATCCGTCCGGATGTGTAACGGATTCCGACTTTCCGTCACTACGCAGGGGAGGAGGAATTCAAATGAGGATTACTACCGAAAAGAATCTTCGTTTTGCCGATCAACCCAACCCGCTCCTGCCGAATGAAGTCCGGGAGAAGCTTCCGTCGCGCAAGCGGAAGAAAGATCCGGGACTGACGGAAGTCACGTTCTCGCGGGCCCTGCCGACGGAGGCGGCGAAGGTGGACGTGAAGGCGCAACGCGACGATCAGATGTCGCGCTCCATGGCCGGCCGCGTGGAGCGCTCCGCGGAGCGCCTCGACATCCGCATCGCCAACTTCCCTCTCGGCGTCCACGCGTTTCCGCCAGGCATGAAGGTGAAGGAGATCGAGCGCGCCGGCGAGAAGGAGCGCGTCCGGGAGTCGCTGCGCACCGACGGCTTTCTGCCCGATCATCTCGACTTCAACGCGTTGCCCGCGGAGCTTCCGGCCGAGCTGCGCACGCCGCCGTTCTTCGAGGCGTACCCGCAGGGACGCGGCGGGAAGGCGGGCTTTCAGGCGACGACGATCTTCCCGCCCGACAACCGCGTCGTGTTCAACGACACGGCGTATCCCTGGTCGACCTGCGGCCGCGTCGACACGCCCCTCGGCAGCGGCAGCGGCGTGATGGTCGGTCCGCGCCATCTGCTGACCGTCAGTCACGTCATTCAGTGGAATGGCGACGGCTCCGCGGGCTGGGTGCGCTTCCGTCCGTCGTTCTTCAACGGCAGCGCGCCGTTCGGCGAGGCGTGGGGCGTGACGACGTACTTCTCGATGAAGGTGTCGGGGCCGACGATCGACTGGATCGAGGCCATGTACGACTACGTCTGCGTCGTGCTCGATCGTCCGATCGGCAACAGCACGGGCTGGATGGGTGCGAAGGGCTACAGCGACAGTTGGGACGGCGGCGCGTACTGGTCGCACATCGGCTATCCCGCCGATCTCACCGCGGCGAATCGTCCGACGTTCCAGGGCGGCATCGCGCTCGACGGCGCGTGGTGGGAGCTCGACGCGAACGAGGCGATCTCGCATCGCGCCGACGTGTGGCCGGGACAGTCGGGCGGACCGCTGTTCGGCTGGTGGAGCGGCGAGTCGTATCCGAGCGCGGTGGCGGTGCAGAGCTCGCAGAACTCCAGCGAGAACAACGCGAGCGGCGGACAGACGATGGTCAATCTGATTCTGCGCGCGCGCGGCGAGCACCCGTAGTCGTGCTGTACTACGATGCGGCTCGATGCAGTCGTTCATCGAGTCGCTTCCGAAGGCCGAGCTGCACCTGCACATCGAGGGGACGCTCGAGCCGGAGCTGATGTTCGAGTTGGCGCGGCGCAACAACGTCGCGCTGACTCATCCCTCCGTCGACGCGCTCCGTCGCGCGTACGACTTCCGCGACCTGCAGTCGTTCCTCGACCTCTACTACGCCGGCGCGTCGGTGCTGCAGACGCGCGAGGACTTTCGCGATCTCGCGATGGCGTACTTTCGCAAGGCATCGTCGCAGAACGTGCGCTACGCCGAGATATTCTTCGATCCGCAGACGCACACCGCGCGCGGGATCGCGTTCGAGACCGTGATCCGCGGGCTGCGCGATGCGCAGGAGCTCGCGGCGCGCGACCTCGACGTCGAGTCGAAGCTGATCCTCTGTTTTCTTCGTCACCTCGATGAGGAGGACGCGCAGCGAACGCTCGACGAGGCGCTACTGTTCCGCGACTGGATCGTCGCGGTCGGTCTCGACTCCTCGGAGCGCGGACATCCGCCGCGCAAGTTCGCGAACGTGTTCGCGCGTGCGCGGGAGGCGGGATTGCTCGCGGTGGCGCATGCGGGCGAGGAAGGTCCGCCGGAGTACATCGTCGAAGCGCTGGATGTGCTGAAGGTGCGGCGGATCGATCACGGCGTGCGCTGTCTCGAGGATCCGAAGCTCGTCGATCGGCTCGTGGCGGAGCAGATCCCGCTCACGGTGTGCCCGCTGTCGAACGTGAAGCTGCGCGTCTTCGACACGATGCGCGATCACAACCT
>DATELS010000053.1:0-7271 GCA_035276365.1 Thermoanaerobaculia bacterium | reverse complement strand
CGGACGATGCGGCGATTCGGGCAGCGCCACGCGTAGCGCGTGTTGATCCCGAGCACGAACGAGTCGTAGAGCGAGAGTCCGAGTCCGCGATACGGCGCGGCCGCGGCTTCGGCGTCGGCACGAGTGATCACCGGCGGCATCGTTGTCATCGAAGCGAGTCCCAACCTGCTATTTCGTGGAAGAGGCGACAGTATGCACCAAGGGACGGGGAGGGGCAAGTGCGGCATTCAGTAAGTCGGCAGCACTGGCCATCAGCTTGTCAGCAATGACGTCGATGTGTCGTTTCCGCCAATCCTCCAGTTCCGTCCCGCGCACGAATCGGTTGAACGCGCCCATGGCCGGGCCGCAGTGCACCTGGAAGTCCGCGGCGCGAGTGGTGTCGCCGGACATCGCCAGCCGCGTCGTCTGCGCAAAGTACCAGCGGAAGACCATGGCCATGCGCTGCTTGGGATTCCGCTCGGCCATCGCCAATTGCTCCGGATGCCGCTGCGCGTAGTACGCCCGCACGTCCTCCCACACCTCGGCGATCGAACGGCGGAAGAAGGTTTTCTCGAGCGTATCGCGCAGCGCGTCGTCGATGGCGTCGAGCGAGTCGTACTGGCGGTAGATCTCGTACAGCTTGTTCGCGCGCGCAGCGAAGAGGACGCCGCGCTTCATGACCTGCACGCGCGCGCCGAGCTCGAACATGTCGCCCGCGGGCGCGTACGCGGTGTCCTGGATGTCCAGCCGCTGCAACATCTCTTTCACCGCCTCACTCGTCCCCGCCTCGGGCGTGCACTGATTGATCGAGCCGGTGAGGATGAAGTCGGCGCCGAGGACGAAGGCGGCCGCCGCGGCTTCGGGACTGCCGATGCCGCCCGCGGCGCCGAGGCGGAGACCGTTGCGGTAGCCGTGCTCGCGCACGAGCTCATCGCGCAGGCGCTTCATCGCCGGGATGAGCGCGAATGATGCGCCGCCGTCGGTGTGCCCGCCGGAGTCGGCTTCGACGCAGATGTCGTCCGCGATCGGGAGACGTCGCGCGACGGATGCCTCGTCCGCGGTGAGCTTGCCGGCGGCGACGAGGTTCGCGAGCATCGATTCATCGGGCGGCGACATGAACGCGCGCGCGACTTCGGGACGCGAGACTTTCGCGATCACGCGACGCGCGGCCTCCGGACCCTTGCCGTTCGCATGTGCGCCCGCAAAGCGGAAGTGTACGAGCGGCTCGGTGATCTGCAAATACGCCGCGGCTTCGACGTTGCGAATGTCGTGACGCAGATAGAGCTGCACCGTCTCTTCTTCGAGGCGCGGATCGTCCGGTTGATGGAGGAGGTTGAGACCGAACGCCTGTCCGTTCGGCAGCTCTCTGCGAATGTACGCGATCGCGTCCTGCAGCTCGCTGAGACGCAGTCCGCCGCTGCCGAGAAAGCCGAGGAGACCGGCCTTGCCCATGCGCACGACCATCTCCTTTGACGCGATCCCTTTGTACATCGCGCCGCTGACGTACGACATGCGCACGCCGTAGTCGCGCCGGAAGGAGTCGCTGCCGAGCGTCGACGCGCTCCACGTCGGGGAGCTCGGCTTCGGCGTGTCGATCGCGATCGGCGTCGTCGTTTTGTTCGAGCGCCACAAGCCGGTCAGCACGCGTCCCGGTCCGATCTCGACGACTTCGGTGACGCCCTGCGCCTGCAGGTACTGCATCGACGTGCGCCATTGCACGCGCGATTTCATCTGCATCGCGAGCAGCGCGCGCACGTCGTCGTATGGCTTGCCAGTGGCGTTCGCGATGACCGGGATGCGCGGCGTCGCGAACGTGACGTCCTGCAGCGTCGCGACGAACTCCTCGCACGGACCGCTCATCAGCCGCGAGTGAAACGCGCCGCTGACGTTCAGCGGAACGCAGCGCTTCGCGCCCGCGCGCTCGAGGAGCGGAACGATCTTCGGCAACTCGCCCGCGGGACCGGCGAGCACGACTTGATCGGGCGCGTTGTCATTCGCGATGTCGATCGATGTTCCGCGGATCGCGCCTTCGACTTCCGCCGCACCGATGCCGAGGACGGCCATCATCGAACCGGCCGGGGCGCGTTGCATCAGCGCGCCGCGTCGCTGCACGAGGCGCAGTCCCGTCTCGAAGTCGAAGGCGCCCGCGGCGAAGAGCGCGGCGTACTCGCCGAGGCTGTGGCCGGCGACGAAGGTCGGAGGAGGTTGATCGACGAGCGTCTTCAGGTAGGTGAGAACGGACACGACGTACAACGCGGGCTGCGTGAACTCCGTCTTCGCGAGCTGCGACTGCGGGTCGTCGAGGCAGAGCGTGCGGATCGAGTAGCCGAGAACGGCGTCGGCTTTGGCGGTGAAGAGGGGGAACTCGTCGAAGAGCGCGCCGCCCATGCCGCGCTGCTGCGAGCCCTGTCCGGGAAAAAGGTAAGCAGTGACTGCCGTCATGAGTGACGTCTCTCCACCGAGTACGAACTGCACGATTTCGGGATGGAAATTAGTGTATCATCCCGCCTCCAATCCCGCAGAGAGAGTTGGTGCCCGGGTGCTCGAGCTTTTGAATCGCTTCGGCCATGGCGTCGCTGTCATCCCAACGATCGCCGCGTGTTGTGACGGAGGCCTCTTCGACCGTCTCGCGGAGGAAGGTCCGCTCGACGCGGCGACGCTCGCCGCGCGCATCGGTGCGAACGAAGGTCATCTGCGCGTCGCGCTGCGTTTGCTCGAAGGGCTCGGGTGGGTGGAGCGCGATGGCGATCGTTACGCGCTGACGAATGCGGCCGAGGCGCGGCATCGCGTTCCGGCGTCGGCGATGGAGTGGCTGTCGTTCGACTTTCGCGGCTGGCTGCGCGGCGCGACCAGTGCTCCGGAGTTTCCGGAGTGGCGCACGGGCGATTCGGACATCGATGATTATCTCGATGGCCTGATCGCGACGCCGCTGCTCATCGCGTTGCAGCGCGAAAAGCTCGTCGATCCCGACTCGCAAACGCCGTTCGCTGTCATTCGTGCCGATGCGCGCGACGTCGTTGCGCGCTTTTTCATGACGCGGGGTTGGGCGGTGGAAGGGGAGGGGCTGACCGAGGCGGGGAAGTATCTGCTGAGTCGCATCTGGAACGCCGCCACGGTGCTCTCGTATGCGCCGATGTTCCTCCGCCTGCGCGAGCTTCTCTTCGGCGCACCGGCGGCGGTGTTTGCGCGCGCCGCGGACGGCGCGGAGACGCATGTCGATCGCGCGCTGAACGTCGAGGCCTGCGGGCATCAGCACGAGAAGTACTTTGCCGCCGCGGACGAAACGATCCTGGCCATCTTCGACGCGCAGCCGATCGCGCAGCAGCCGCGCTACGTCGTCGACACCGGCTGCGGCGACGGCTCGTTCCTGCAGCGCATCTACGAAGTCGTGCGCGATCGCTCCGCGCGCGGCAAAGTCCTCGATCGATTTCCGCTGACGATGATCGGCGCCGACTACGCGCCCGAGGCGCTGGCCGCGACGACGCGACGGTTGCGCGAGGCGCGCGTGCCGCACCTGACCGTGCGCGCCGACATCGGCGATCCCGCGCGACTCCTCTCCGACCTCCGCACCCTCGGCGTCGAAAGCGCGGACGACGTCCTGCACGTGCGCTCGTTCCTCGATCACGATCGTCCGTTTCTCGTTCCCGAAGGCGCGTGCGAGGACGACGTCGACGGCGTGTTCGTCGACGACGACGGCCGCTCCATCGACGCGCGTCGCATGCAGCGCAGCCTCGTCGAGCATCTCGGCCGCTGGGCGAATGTCGCCGGACGGCACGGCATCGTGTTGCTCGAGGTGCACTCGCTCGCGCCGTCGTGGGTGCGCCGCTTCCGCGACCGCAGCGAGAGCCTGCACTTCGACGCGTACCACGGCTACTCGAATCAGTACCTCGTCGCCGCGGACGCGTTCCTGCTCGCGGCGGCGGAGGCGCGTTTGTTCGCGCGGAACGAATCGTTCCGCCGCTTCCCCCGCACCCTCCCGTTCACCCGCATCACGCTCGGCCAATTCGAGCAGCGCGACTACGCGATCCGCCGCATGCGCATCGCCGATCTCGATGCGGTGGCGCGTCTCGAAGGTGATGAGTTCCGTCAGCCGCTCGACGTGCTGCAGCGCCGCGTGGAGCGGGGCGGAAGCTACGTCATCGAGTACGGCGGGCGCGTCGCGGGCGTGGTGCACACGCAGCGCATCGCCAACGTCGAACTGCTGCGGACGACGAATCAAGCCGTCGCCGACGCGCTGCACGATCCCGCCGGCGCGTTCGTTCACCTCCTCGGACTGAGCGTCGATCGCGACGCGCGGAGCATCGGACTCGGCGACCATCTCCTGAAGTTCGTGCTGCAGATGGCGTCCGTGCAGCCGAGCGTGGAAGGCGTGGCGGGCGTGACACGCTGCCGCGACTATCGCGCGGATCGCGATGGTTCGCTCATTGACTATGTCGCGCGCCGTGAGGACGCGAACCTGCGCTTCCATCACGGCCACGGCGCAACGATCGGAGAGCTGATCGCCGGCTATCGTCCCGACGACGTCGAGAACGGCGGCTTCGGCGTGCTCGTGCAGTACGACTTGCGCTCGACGCAGTCGGCGCGCGTGCAGTCGACGACCGCACCGTCTTCGCCGGAGATCGAGCTCGCGTCCGCGATCCGGCGCGTGCTCGACAAACCGGCGGATTGGATCGTGCCGCCGTCCGAGCCGCTGATGCAGCTCGGCCTCGACTCGGTCGGCCTGATGGAGCTCCGCGCCCTCATCGAAGAGCGCTTCTCCCTCGCCCTCGGCGACACCTTCTTCTTCAAACATCCGACGCTCGCCGCCGCGGCGGCGTCTCTCGCGGAGCGCAGCGCGGCGCAAGTCGCGAGCGCATCGCCGGCGATCGAAGAGCTCGACGATCCGCGCAGCGTCGCCATCGTCGGCATGGCCTATCGCTTCCCCGGCGCGGAGCGAAACGACCTCTGGTCGCTCTTGCGCGACGGACGTTGCGCGATCACCGATCCTCCGCGCGATCGCTGGAAGGGCGATGACGGTCGCGTGCGCGGCGGATATCTCTCCGACGTCGCCGCGTTCGACGCCGCGTTCTTCCGCATCCCGCCGTCGAAGGCGGAGCTGATGGACCCGCAGCAGCGGATGATGCTCGAGCTGTCGTGGGAGCTCTTCGAGCGCGCGGGCTATCGCGCCGGCGCGCTCGCGCAACGCGCGGTCGGCGTGTTCGTCGGCGCGTGTCACTTCGAGTATCGCGAGGCCGTCGCGGCGGCGCTGCCGGAAGGCGACGGCCATCTCGCCACGGGCACGTTCGCGTCGATGCTCTCCAATCGCGTCTCCTTCTTCTTCGACCTGCGCGGCCCGAGCGTGACGATCGACACGGCCTGTTCGAGCTCGCTCGTCGCGGTGCACGAGGCGGTGAAGGCGTTGCGCGAAGGCGAGTGCGAGCTCGCGATCGCGGGCGGCGTGAACCTGATCTGCGGACCAACGAACACGATGTCGTTCCGCAAGGCGGGGATGCTGTCGCCGGACGCGCTCTGCCGCACGTTCGACGCGGACGCGAACGGCTACGTGCGCGGCGAAGGGGGTGCGCTGCTGCTGCTCGCGCCGCTCGCTCGTGCACGTCAGAACGGCGACACGATCCTCGGCATCATCCGCGGCACGGCCGTGAATCACGGCGGCGCGGCGAATTCGCTGACGTCGCCGAATCCGAACGCGCAGCGCGAGCTGGTTGTGCGGGCCATGCGCGACGCGCGCGTGGCGCCGTCGAGCGTGACGTACATCGAGGCGCACGGCACGGCGACGCCGCTCGGCGATCCGATCGAGGTCGAGGCACTGCAGGACGCGTTTCGCGAGCTCGACGCCGATGCGACGAGCGCGCCGTGGTGCGCGCTCGGCTCGATCAAGAGCAACATCGGACATCTCGAAGGTGCCGCGGGCGTGGCGGGGATGATCAAGGTGCTGCTGGCGATGCGCGAGCGGACGATTCCGCCGACGCTTCACTTCACGCGCCTCAATCCGCGCATCCGGCTGGAGGGGAGTCCGTTCACGATCGCTAGGTTGGCGCAGCCGTGGATGCCCGCGGGACGCCGCCGCGCGGGAGTGAGCTCGTTTGGATTCGGGGGCGCGAACGCGCACGTGATTCTCGAAGAGGCGCCCGAGATGTCCGTGGTTCCGCGCCGTTCCTCGGGCCGCGCGCTCATCGCCGTCTCCGCCTTCGACGAAGCCGCACTGGCGCGCGGCGTTGACCAACTAGCTGACTTCTTGTCGACGCATCCCGAGGTCGACCTGCACGACGTCGCGTACACGCTGCATCAGCGCGAGCGGCTTCCGCATCGCCTGGCGTTTTACGCGGACGATGTCGCGTCGGCTATTCGCAAGCTGCGCGCGCGTGCCGCGGAAGGCGTCGCGGACGAAGTCCCGAGGGGACGCCTCATCGAGTTGCCGACGTATCCGTTCGCGCGGACGCGCTTCTGGATTCCGGGTGCGCCGCAGTCGCTGCGCATCGCGGGTGACGAGCCGTGGTTCGTCGATCACGTGGCCGGCGGTCGCGCGATCGTGCCGGGGATGTTCTTCGTGCACGCCGCCGGTGCGGCCGCGCTCGAAGACGTCGCCTTCACCGCGCCGCTCGCGTCGGCAGGCGAGCTCTCGCTCGCGATCGACGGCGACAAGTTCGAGATTCGCTCTTCGAACGCGGTGCATGCGCGCGGCCGCATCAGCGTCGTGCCTGCGCGACCTGCGCCGCTGTCATTCGACGCGTCGTCACCACGCGTCAACAACATCTATGCGCATTTCGCGCGACTCGGATGCGAGTACGGTCCGTCGCTGCGCGTGATCTCGGAACTGCATCGCGACGGCGACACGGTCACGGCAACGATTCACTCGCACGACGTCATCGCGTTGCTCGATGGCGCGCTCCAGACCGCACTCGCGCTCATTGACGACGCGACCTCAATCGCCGTCGCCGCCATCCAACGCATCGTCTTCTTCGAACCGCCGCGCGACGGCTGTCGCGTGCACACGCGCCGACGCGGCTCGCTCTTCGACATCGACCTGTTCGACGAGCGCGGCCAAGTGCTCGTGCGCATCGAGGGCGTTGCGCTGGCGATCCATCGCGAGCCGCTGGCCACGTATCGACCGGTGTCGATTCCCGATGAGCAGCAGGCGGACGACGTGTTCATCGCGTGCGGCGCAGCCGATGCGGCGTCCGAACGGCAGCGCGCGTGGGACCTGGTCTGCAAGATCCGCTCGATGGACCGCGGCTCGCTGCGCGTCATCACGAATGGCATCATCGGCGCGTCGCTGACCGGGATCGTACGGA
>DATELS010000052.1:0-19310 GCA_035276365.1 Thermoanaerobaculia bacterium | reverse complement strand
CGTCATCGCGCCGCGCTTCCTTGTAGATCTCCCATCGTTCGACGGGCGTCAGGATTCCGCAGAACGGATCGTTCTGGCGGAGGCGGCGCGATTCTTCGGAATCCTCGAGCAGGACGCGCCGGATCTCGGACCACGGACGCTCGAGAATGCTCAGCCATTCGCGCGCGGGAACGTTGCCGCGCTCGACCCATCGCGCGCAGACTTCGCGCGCGTGAGCGAGACCGGCGCGTGCCGGATCGGCGTCGATCTTCGCAACGATGCGGCGGGCCATCTCCAGACTCCTGCGGTCGATCGCCTCGTGCGTCTTCATCCCGTCACCGCGTAGTCGTCGCCGTAGAACTTGCTCGTGATCGCCGTGTGGAATTCGATCGCGCGGATGGGCGGGTACTTCGGGTTCGCGATGCACGGCAGCACTTCGAGCAGCTCGTCTTCCCAGACGTACACGGCCATCGGGAACGAGATGCGCGGCTCGCGACGCGCGTTCGGGTCGCGCGGCTTGCTCACGCGGTGCGTCGTCGACGGGAACACGTCGTTCGTGATGCGCTGCATGTAGTCGCCCGTGTTCAGGATGATCGTGCCGCGTGGCGCGTTCAGGCGCACCCACTTCATGTTCCGCCGATTCAACACCTGCAGCCCCTCCGTGCGCGGCGCGGGGAGGAACGTGAAGAGGTCGACGTCTTCGTGGCCGAGGAGGCGGGCGGCGCCGGAGTCGTCGTCTTCGCGCGACATCGGCGGGTAGTAGTTGAGACGCAGCCCGATGTTCGTCGCGGTCAGCGCGCGATCGTAGAGATGCGCGTCGCAGCCGAGGTACGCGAGCAGCGACTGCATGATCGGAAGAATGAGCTGCTCCTGCGCGCGCACGAGCTGTCGAAAGAACGGCTCGTACTCGGGAAGCGGCCAGAACTCCGCCGCATTCGCAGACTCAAATGCGCGGCGGCAGAACACCCAGCCTTCGACGAGGTCCGGGTGCATGTTGCTCGTCTCTTTGATCGGGAAGTAGCCCTGATTCACCGAGCCGTGTCGGTGCGCGCGAAAGCGCATCCTCTCCTCGAGCGACAAGCGCCCGAACATCTCCGCGACCTTCTCGTGCGCCTCGTCGTAGAGCACGGGATCGATGCCGTGTCCGTCGAGAATCGCGAAACCGATTTCGCGCAGCGCGTCGCCGAGGTCCGTCGCGAACGACGGGCTGCGCATGTCGCACGTGCGGATCACGAACTCGTCGTCGAACGCCTCGTCGCTCCGCTCGGCGAGGGGATACGTCTGCGGCTTCGCGACGCCCTCGTAGCGGCTGAAATCCTGATTCGTGGCGTCGATCTTCACTCGTTCATAATCGCACGTATGGCCGTGTCACTCGAAGGCGGATGCCGCGTCGTCGCGCTCAAGGAAGGCGCCGCCATTCGCGAAGGCGCGCTGCGCATCTGGCGGCATTTCGACGCCGCACTCTCGCTCCGCGTGCTCGAGCTCGACGGCACCGCGACGTTGCGCAACGAGCAGCACGACGAGACGCTGTACGTCCTCGAGGGCGAAGGCACGGCGAACGGCGAACGAATCGCGCGCGACACCGCGATCGATCTTCCGCCGCGACACGCGCTCGAGCTCCGCGGCGCGATGACGCTCGTCAGCTCGCTCTGCGCGGCAACGGAATCGGATCGCGCACTCTCGATCACGCGTCTCGACGACAAGCCGATGCAGCGCACCGGCGACCGTTGGTATCGCGAGCTCATTCAAGGCGAGACGACGCAATTCGTCGGCGCGATCCCGCCCAGCCGCGCGCCCGATCACTTCCACCTGTACGAAGAAGTGATTTGCATCCTCGACGGCGCGGGCGTGATGTGGGCCGGCGAGACGTCGACGCCGATCGGCGCCGGCTCGTGCATCTTCCTCCCGCGCAAGCAACGCCACTGCGTCGAGAATACCGGTCCCGGCGACCTCCGCCTCCTCGGCGTCTTTTATCCGGCCGGCAGTCCCGCGGTGCGCTATCCCGTTCTGCCGAACGCGTAGAGCGCGGCGCCGACGATCGTCCAGCCCGCGGCGAGCGCCAGCGTCGTCACGTCGTGCACGACCATCTGCACGAGCAGAATGGCCATCGCGAGGATCGACACGATCGCGGTGACGCGCTGCACCCACAACGGAATCGCGACCGTGACTTCCGCGAACAACTTTGGATTGCGGCTCGGCAGAAGCAGCAGCGCGACGCTGTGCAGCAAATACAACGCGACGAGTGCGAAGACGGCGATGTTCAGCGCGAGCGACACGCGTCCCGTGACGAGCAACGCGAGGGCTCCGGCGAGCGTGAGCGTGAGTCCGACGATCGGCGTGCCCGTACGCGGCGAGACGCGGCCGAGCCATCGCGGCGCGACGCGATCTTCCGCGAGCATGATGGCGATGCGCGACGGCACGAGCATCGTCGCGTTGAGCGACGTCGCGACGGCCATGATCGCGCCGAGCGTGACCATCGCCGCCGCCCCCACCGGCAAATACACCGCCCCCGCCTCGGCCATCGGCGCAGTCGCGAGCTTCAGCCGCGACGCGGGCAACACTCCGAACGCGACGACGGACATCAAGAGGTAGATGAGCATCGTCGCGCTGATGCCGCGGATGAAGATGCGCGGCAGACGCGTTGTCGAGTCGCGCACTTCGCCCGCGGTTTGCGCGAGCGACTCGAATCCGGCGTACGCGAAGAAGAGCGGCGGCATCGCCGCGAGAAATCCGCGCGCGCCGTGCGTGAAGAACGGTCGGTAGTTCGCCGCGTGAATGGCGAAGAGGCCGGGGACGATGAGCACGACGAGCGAGACGCCGAGGAGCGCGCACATCCAGACCTGAATGCGGCCGAACCAACGCACGCCCGCGACGTGAATCGCGTAGAACGCGACGAGGCTCGCGATCGCGATGTTCATGTGCATCGCGCCGCCGGTGAGTTGCAGGACGTAGTCCGCGAATGCGCTGGCGAGATACGCGAGCGCGCCGGTGTACGAAATGATCTTCAGCCACGCGCCGAGGAACGCGAGTCCGAGACCGCCGAAGGTGCGGGAGATGTGCGTGTACTCGCCGCCGGGCGCACGGCCGAGTGGCGTCGAGAGGAAGACCGAGTACGCGACGGACGTCGCGAGAATCATCGGCGCGAGCACGAGGTACGCGAGGATCACGCTCGGTCCGGTGAGCGCCCACGCATCGCTCGTGACTTTGAAGATGCCGGCGCCGATGAGGATGCCGAGCAGCGTCGCGTAGGACTCGAGCGTGCCGAGGTCGCGGCGGAGACCGGACGTCGTCAAAGGAAGCGCATCCACGTCGCGCGCGACTCGCTCTTCTTCCGCGCGTACCAGCGGCACGGGAAGTACAGCGTGATGACGACGAGCGCGAAGACGAGATACAGCAGCCCGAGACTCCACCGATACCCCTCGGGCACATCGGGCGGCATCATCGGGAAGTTCGAGAAGAGCCAGCCCGTGCTCGCCGGCGTGCGCACCATCGAGATCGCGACGGCGACGAGATGAATCAGCGGGATGTGCAGCACGTAGTAGAAGAACGGGACTTGTCCGAAGACGCTCAGCCAGCGCGCGACGCGTCCGCGCGCGTGCTCGACGAGCGGAAGCGCGATGAGCGTCGGACCGAGCGTCATCAGGAGAAATTGCAGCGACGCGGGGTACTTGCTCGTCTTGATGAAGCTGAGGGGCGACGGGCGCTCCCACGTCGAGGGATCGCCGTAGATGCCGGTGATGCGCAGGATGAGGAAGAGCAACACTGCGGCGATGCCGATGCGCAGACACAAACGACGGCGTTCGTCTTCCGGCCTGCGCATGATCGCGCCGAATGCGTAGCCCGCGGCCATGACGCCGATCCACGGGATGAGCGAGTAGAGCACCATCACGAAGAACGGACCCGCTTCGAAGCCGCCGCCGAAGTAGAGGATGCGCAGCAGCGGCGGCGCGGACTCGTTCCATGGAATGGCGTTGTGCGCGACGATGATGACGAGGCCGATCGTGGCGATGGCGGCGGTCGGGAGGAACACGAGCGCGGCGAGGACGACCATCGACCAGCCGATCGCCCAGATCACACCGGCGAAGGTGAAATGTGCGTAGTCGAAGTTGAAGGTCCACGCGAAGCGGAGGAGCGTCAGCTCGAGGAGCACGAGCCAGAGTCCGCGCGTGACGAGGAACTTCGCGAGCGCGCTGCGCGAGGTTTTCGTTCCGTAGAGATAGGCCGAGGTACCGGCGAGGAAGATGAACGCGGGAGCGCAGAAATGCGTGATCCAGCGCGTGAAGAAGACGGCCGGATGTTGCCCGCCCGCGGGCACGCCGGCGTAGACGCGCACGTGGTCGATGGCCATGAGCACCATCACCGCGCCGCGGACGATGTCGATCGAGAGGATGCGCCGTTCGGCGTTCGTCATGAAGACCTCCCCGCGCGACGTGCGATCGCGCGCAACCACATCACGCGAATGAGCGAGCTGCCGGGATAGATCACGCGCCAGTAGCGCTTGAAGTTGCGGAGCGAGCGCGCGTCGCTGGCGAAGACGCGCGTGTCGGTCTCGACGAGCGACCCGCCGCCCTCGGGAGTGACGCGAAAGTTCATCGCGGCGATGGCGAAGCCGCGCGGCACGGGCTCGCGGAAGGTTTGCGCGGTGACCTCGGCGCCGCGCGGCTTGATGACCGCGGTGCCGATGACGAGCTCGCGCGGGGCGTCATCGGCGAGTGGGATGAAACCGCTGCGCGTGGCGACGTCGAGAATCGGCTTGTCGTTGCCGGGATTGAGAATGTTCTCCGGCTGTTTGCGTCCGCCGCGACGAATCCACGTCAGGAGGCGGAAGAGCGCGATCTCATTCGCACGCACTTCGCGAATCGCTTCGAACACGCGCTCGGGCGACGCATCGACATGCGCGGAGTGATGCTCGCTGAACTGCCAGCGCGGCATGAGCTCATCGAGATGCGTCTGCGCATGCGCGACGCGCGTCTCATGCACCGGCAGCGCGAACCCGACCAGGACGAGCACCACACCCGCGATCGCGAGCACGAGGCCGAGGTAGAGGAGCGCGGAGCCGAGCATTTCAGGATGAGTCCGTATCATCGCGCGTTCCGAGGGGAAGTGCGCGAAAACGAATGGAGGTGGGAGTGACGGTGATCGCGCTGCCGCGCACGAGATCGTCCGCTGTCGCGGCGACGACGCGTCCGATGAGGGCGGCGAGCTGCGCGTCGCGCAAGCCTTCGACGCGGATGCGAATCACGGAAGGACGCCGAGCGGCGGCGTGGGCGAGAAGCGCGTGAAAATCGGCGTCGAGCGTGACGAGGACGCGATCGTGGTCGCGCGACCACTCGAGGATCTCCGGATCGCCGGCCGTCGCGAGACCGACTTCGCGCGCGTGCACGACATCCATACCAGCCAGTCGCAGAATCGCCGCCGCACCCGCGGAGCAATTCTGATCGAGCAGCAGTTTCATTCCGCCTTCGCGAGATCCTCCACGCGGTCCTCAACACTCGCCGCCGCATACTCGAGCGCCTGCCGGAAGTCCTCGTCCTCGAGGTCAGGATACGCGCGGCGCAACTCCTCGCCCATGCCGTAAGCCGCGATTGCGAGAAGCACGCGCTGCACGGTGATGCGCATCCCGCGAATGCACGGCTGGCCATTCATTTTCCCGGGTTCGACAGTGATGCGGTCCAGCTTCGCCATCCCTTCTCCTCGGCTCGATTAAGTAACTTATGTTACTTATGCCTGAAATGCCGTTCGAGGGCGAATTGCCTTACGACTACCCGACAGCAGCTCGTGTTGCTCAAGAGCAACCAACATTCCGTTCGCCATTCTGCGGCGGTTGATAGGTTCCTGTCGATGGACTGGGTGGACCGCCTTCAGCAGGCAGTCAACGCGAAGGGTAAGCAGGAATCGGTCGCCGATGAAGCAGGCGTCGACCGGTCCGCCCTGAGCGACATCCTCCGCCGCGACACGCTCAATCCAAAGCTGTTCACTGTTTACCGCGTCTGCCGCGTCTGCGATGTCACAGTCGGCTGGGTCCTGGGCGAAAAAGGGTTCGAGCTCGGTGAAGACGACTTTCAGCAACTCGACAGCATCGCGACGTGGTCGGCTCGGAAACTCGCGGAGCGCGGGCAGGAGACGATCGCGCCTCCGCGTCCGAGGCGAAGAGAAAAGAGTGCCGAGCTTCCCGCCGTCGCGACCGCGCGCGGCGAAACCTACGACGACGAGATGCGCGGCCGCGACATCCCGCGCGAGTATCAGAACGAAGGCGCGAACTCCGTCTTCGTCACGCGTGGCGACTCGATGATCGATGCCGGCATTTTCGAAGGCGACGTGCTCTTCGTGAAGAAGAGCAAGAACCGCCGCGTCGCCAACGGCAAGATCGTCGTCTGCCGCCTCGACGGCACGTTCACTGTGAAGCGACTTCACATCGAGGGCAACATCATCTCGCTGATCAGCGAGAAGCAGGGCGACGCGCCGATCACGATCAACGAGGAAGCGGAACGCTTCGAGTTGATCGGAATCGTGATCGGCGTGACGCGCGATTTGTTCGGCCGCCGCTAAACCGCCGCGGGTTCGAATTCGCCGTCCGTTTCCTCCGCCACTTCCGCGACCCGCTTGTGCGTGCGTGCGACCACCACGTAGATCGACGGCACGACGAAGAGCGTGAAGCACGTGCCGATGATCATTCCGGTGACGAGCATGATGCCGATGCTGTTGCGGGCGCCGGCGCCGGCGCCGCGCGCGAAGACGAGCGGGAGGTGGCCGACCACCGTCGCGGCGGTCGTCATCAGGATCGGGCGGAGGCGCGTGCCCGCCGCTTCGATGACGGCGGAGAGCTTGTCCTGTCCCGACTCCTGCAGGTGATTCGCGAACTCCGTGATCAGAATGCCGTTGCGCGACACGAGTCCCACCAGCGTGATCAGACCGACCTGACTATAGATATTGATCGACGTGAAGCCGAGGAACGAGAAGAGCAGCGCGCCGGAAAGAGCGAGCGGCACCGAGCCCGCGAGGATGATGAACGGGTCGCGGAAGCTCTCGAACTGCGCGGCGAGCACGAGGTAGATCAGCACCGCGGAGAGGAGGAACGTCGGCAGGAAGCGGCTGCCCTCCGTGCGGAGCTGGCGCGACTCTCCCGCGTAGTCGTACGTGAAGCCGCGCGGGAGAATGCGTTTGGCCTCGCCTTCCAGCATCTTCAGCGCGTCGTCGAGCGACACGCCCGGCGGAATGACGCCCTGGATGCGCACCGCGTTGAGCTGCTGGAAGCGCTTCAGCTCGCGCGGACCCGTGGACGTCTGAATCGTCGCGAACGTCGACAACGGCACGAGTCCGCCGTTCGGACCCGTGACGTACATGTCCTTCAACTGATCCGCGGTCAGGCGCTCGCTGCGCTTCACCTGCGGAATCACCTTGTAGCTGCGTCCCTGAATGCTGAAGCGGTTCACGTAGTTGCCACCGACGAGCGTCGAGAGATCGCGTCCCGCCTGCGCCATGTCCACGCCCTGCGCGCGCAGCTTGTCGCGATCGAACACCACCTTCGCCTGCGGCTGGTCGAACTTCAGATCCGTGTCCGCGTACATGAACTTGCCGCTCTTGAACGCGGCGCCGACGAGCTGTCCCGCGAACTCCGCGAGGCGCTCCGGCTCCGCGGTCGAGAGGATCGCGAAGTCGACCGGGAAGCCTTCGCCGCCACCGGGCAGCGCGGGCGGGATGATTTGAATCGAGCGGATGCCCGGGATCTGCGACGCCTTCATCGACGCTTCCATCTGAATCTCGCCGATGCCGCGCTTGCGCTCACTCCATGGCTTCGTGACCATGCCGCCGAAGCCGCCGCTCGGCAGGATCACCTGGAACGTCGCGGACGACTCGGGGATCGAGCGATACACGTCGTCGACTTGCGTCGCGAAGAGCCGCGTCTGATCGAGCGTCGAGTTCGCGGACGCCTGGATGATGCCGAAGATGAAGCCCTGGTCCTCCGTCGGCGCGAGCTCCTTCTGCGAAAACATGTAGAACGGAACGATGAGCGCGACGACGATCAGCCACAGCGTGAGCACGACCGGCCGATAGCTCAGCGTGCCGCGCAGCACGCGCGTGTAGCGCTCGCGCAGGCCGTCGAAGCGGTGATTGATCCAGCCCGCGAATCCGCGCTCGTCGTCGCGTTCGCGCAGCAGCTTCGAGCCCATCATCGGCGAGAGCGTCAGCGCGACGACGCCCGACACGATGACCGCGCCCGCGAGCGTGAACGCGAACTCGCGGAACAGCGAGCCGGTGAGTCCGCCCTGAATCGCGACCGGCGTGTACACCGTGGCCAGCGTGATCGTCATGGCGATGATCGGTCCGACCAGCTCGCGCGCCGCGTCCATCGCGGCGTGCATCGGCGTCTTGCCCATGTGCAGGTGGCGCTCGATGTTCTCGACCATGACGATCGCGTCGTCGACGACGAGTCCGACCGAGAGCACGATCGCGAGCAGCGTGAGCAGATTGATCGTGAACCCGAACACGAGCATGAGGAACGTCGCGCCGACGAGCGAGATCGGGATCGCGACGACGGGGATGATCACGGCGCGCACGGAGCCGAGGAAGAGATAGATCACGAGGATGACGATGAGCAGCGTCTCGGTGAGCGTCTTCAGCACTTCATCGATCGAGTTCTCGATGTAGAGCGTCGAGTCGTACGGCACGCCCGCGGTCATGCCCGCGGGAAGCTGCGCCTTGATGTCCGGCATCGCGTCGCGGACGCGCTGCATGACCTCGAGCGTGTTCGCCGTCGGCAGCGCGAAGATGCCGATGAAGACGGCGTTCTGTCCGTTGAAGCGCACTTCCGCGTCGTACGTTTCGGCGCCGAGGACGACGTCGGCGATCTCGCCGAGGCGGACGACGTTCTCGTTGTCGGCTTTGACGACGAGCTGCTTGAACTCGTCGACCGTCTTGAGGTCCGTATTCGCGACGAGGTTGACCGACGTCATCGTGCCCTTGGTCTGGCCGAGAGCGGAGAGGTAGTTGTTCTGCGCGAGCGCGTCGCGGACCTGCGACGGCGCGATGCCGAGTGCGGCCATGCGCTCGGGCTTGAGCCAGATGCGCATCGCGAACGTGCGGTCGCCGAAGATGTCCGCGCGTTGCACTCCGGGGATGGAACTGAGCTTCGGCTGTACGACGCGCGTCAGATAGTCGGTGATCTGATTCTGATCGAGGTCTCTCGCGGAGAAGCCGAGGTACGCGGCCGCGAACTGGTTGTCCGCCGTCTCGAGCTGAATGATCGGCGCTTCCGCCTCGGGAGGAAGCTGATTGCGCACCTGCGCGACCTTCGACTGGATCTGCGTCAGCGCCGCGTTCGTGTCGTAATTCAGCTTGAGGTGCACGGTGATCGTGCTGATCGACTGCGCGCTCGACGACTCGAGGTAGTCGATGCCGTCCGCGCTGGCGATCACGCGCTCGAGCGGCGAGGTGATGAAGCCGCGCACGAGGTCCGCGTTCGCGCCGATGTACGCCGTCGTCACCTTGACGTTCGCCATGTCCGAGCGCGGGAACTGGCGCACGGAGAGCGAGCGGATGGACTGCAGTCCGGCGATGAGGATGACGAGGTTGACGACGGTCGCGAGAACCGGGCGTTTGACGAAGAGATCGGTGAGTTTCATCTAGCTGTCTTCCGGGTTCGGCGCCGCGCTGTTGCCCGGCTGCACTTTGTTGTTCACGACGACCGCGGCGCCGGGCCGCAGTTTGAACACGCCGGACGTGACGACTTCCTCGCCCGGCTTGACGCCCGAGACGACGGCGACGATGTCGCCGCGCGCGGGACCGAGCTTCACGAACTGCTGGCGCACGCCGCGATAGCTCTTGCCGTCCGGACCTTTCACATCTTCGACGATGAAGACAGAGTCGCCGAACGGCGCGTACGCGATGGCGGACGTCGGGAGCGCGACGACGGAGGAGTTGCCGCCGCTCGCGAGTTGCGTCTGCACGAACATGCCCGGGCGCAGCTTGAGATCGCGATTGTCGAAGATGGCCTGCACGCGAACGTTGCGCGTGGCTTCGTCGACGACGGAGTCGATCGCCGCGACCTTGCCGACGGCGACGCCATCGAAACTGTCCGACGTCACGCGCACTTCGCGCGCGGCGCGCAGCTTGCCGACTTCCTGCTGCGGCAGATTGAAGTGCACGTATACGGGTTGTAGAGCCTGCAGCGAGACGATCGGTGCGCCGCCGGCGAGGTATTGACCGAGGTTGACCTGGCGGAGTCCGAGGACACCGGTGAAGGGAGCGCGGATGGTCTTGCGCTCGATCGTCGCCCGAATCTCCCCCACCCTCGCCTCCGCCTGCTTCGCCTCGGCCGCCGTCTGATCGACCACTTCCTGCGCGACGATGTCCTTCGCGCGAAGTCCCGTCGCGCGCTGCAACTGCACGCGCGAGAGCTCGAGCTGCGCCGACGCGGCGGCGAGCTGCGCGCGTTCCTGTTTCGTGTCCAGACGCACCAGCACGTCGCCTTTCGACACGCGCTGGCCGGAGTTGAATGAGATCTGCTCGACGACGCCGGGCAGGTCAGCGCTGACGGTCACGCCGTTCACGGCGGCGACGGAGCCGATCGCGTTCATCGACGTATCCCAGGTCTCCTGCTTCGCGACCGTCGTGGTGACGGTCTCCGGCGGCGGCGTGAACGAGCCTTGCTGCGCCATCGCCGTCTTGAATTGTTTGTACTTCACACCACCGATGATCGCGATGAAGCCGATCACCACCACAAGCATCAGGATCATCCTTTTGCGCATAAGGGCGGAGGATACCAAGGCGGCGCCTGCCGTGTCGTGAACTCCACGTAACGTGGATCGGATAAGGTGCAGGGATGCGCGCGCTCTGGCTGCAAGATCGGAAACTGACGCTTCGCGACGACGTTCCGCGACCCGACCCGCCGCCCGGCGAGGCGCTGGTGCGCGTGCGCATGGCGGGCGTCTGCAACACCGATGTGGAGCTGACGCGTGGCTACTATCCGTACGCGGGAATCCCGGGACATGAGTTCGTGGGCGAGCTGCCGGATGGGCGGCGGGTGGTGGGCGAGATCAACGCGACCTGCGGCGACTGCGAGGCATGCCGCAACGGACGCCGCACGCACTGCGAGCGCCGCAATGTCCTCGGCATCATCGGACGCAACGGCGCGTTCGCGGAGTTTCTCTCGCTGCCGATGGAGAACCTGCATTTGGTTCCGAATGCGATTCCGGACGAGGTGGCGGTGTTCACGGAGCCGCTCGCGGCGGCGCTGGAGATTCAGGAGCAGATCGCGATCGGCGAATCGCATCGCGTGCTCGTGATCGGGGATGGGAAGCTCGGACAGCTCGTCGCGCGCACGCTCGCGCTGACGGGTTGCCAACTCGCGGTGATGGGACGTCATCGCGAGAAGCTGGCGTTGCTCGAAGAGATCGGCATCCGGACGATCGACGACGTCGCGCCGCGCTCGTTCGACATCGCGGTCGAATGCAGCGGCTCTGCGGCGGGCTTCGCGCTCGCGCAGAAGGCGCTGCGTCCGCGTGGGACGATGGTGATGAAGAGCACGTACGCGGGCGAGCTGACGTTCAACGCGTCGGCGCTCGTCGTCGACGAGATCACGCTGATCGGCTCGCGCTGCGGTCCGTTCGCGCCGGCGCTGCGACTGCTCGCGGAAGGGCGCATCGATCCGCGTCCGCTAATCTCGGCGCGCTATGCACTCGATCACGGGATCGCGGCGTTCGAGCATGCGCAGCGGCCCGGCGTGCTCAAGGTCCTGGTCGCTCCGTAGCGCGCATCCAACGCGCCAGCTCGTACTCGCCGTCCCGCTCCAATTGATCAATGGTCGCGGCGCGATTCTCCGGCAGCTCGGCCTGACTGAGCTTGAACTTTGCGTCGATGCGTGACAGCGGAATCTCGAACGCAACCACATGCCGCAACAGCCGCGCGGTTTCGTCTTCCGACAATTCGCCGAGCGTCCAGCGATTGGAACGCGACGCCTCCATCCGCTCGACCAGCCGCGCGATCGCATGCAGCGTTTCCTCGGGCGGAGTGATCACGGGAACGCCGTAGCAGTGGATGGCGACGTAGTTCCACGTCGGCGCGGCGTCGCGGCGCGGATACCACGACGGCGAGATGTACCCGTGCTCTCCGCTGAAGATGACCATCACTTCGGTTCCGTCCGCGAGATGCCGCGCGTGCGCGTTTGCTTTCGCAAGATGCGCGACGAGCGTCCCGTGCTCGCCGCGATCTGCGTCATGGAGAAACGGGAGATGCGTCGCGAACAAGCCGTCGGTCGTGTTGCTGATCATGACCGCGAACATGTGATCGCGGATGACGTCGCGGACGTGCTGCGGATCGCGCGGGAGAGCGGAGGGGCGGATGTACATGCGGGGCGACAGAATACTAATCGTGACGCCAGTCGATATGCCTGCGAATATCAGTAGCCGAGGCGCTGGAGGTCGTCGTGCAGAACGCGATCGAGATACGCGACGTCCTCGGCGCGCGCGGACTCGCGGCGCGATTGCGCGTCCGCTGTGATCGGGCCGAGGGCGCGGCCTTTCCATTCCATCGAGCGCGGAAGAACGACGTCGCTGGCGACGCTCGTGTCGAGCTGGCGCGGCTCGAAGGATTCGCCGATGAAGTGCATCGTCAACGCGAGGTGCTCGTGCGGAGAGGCGATGAGGTCTTCGTAGCGCACGATCGTGAAGCGATTCGATTGCTTGCGCGCGTGTTCCTCGGCGATGCGCACGCTCTCCTTCCACATCTTCGCGGTGGCGGCGAGGCTGCCGCGGAACCACGGCATCGCGCGAAGGGAGAGCACGGCGTCGCGGCCGTCGCGGACGAGGCACAGGATCTTCGCGTCGTCGAAGTGACGCAGGATCGTGTCGGCGTGATTGAGGTGCTGCGGCGTCTTCTCGCCGCACCGCGGCTTCGCATGCGCCTCGGCATAGAGATCGAGAATGGCGCGCAGAACATCGGACGGAGTCCATGGCCGCGGGAGTTGCGCGATCACATGCTCGGCATCGAGTCGCAGCTCCGGAAGACGTCGCCACTTGCGCAGCACTATGCCCAAACGCGCGTCGTCGTTCGCGCGCAGTTGCGGCGCGACCTCGTCGAAGAACGCGGTCTCCGGCGTCACGCACAAGCGGCTGTGGCGATCGAGCAAGACGCTGAGCAACGTCGTGCCGGAGCGCGGGAAGCCGACGACGAAGAACGTCACGAATACGACCAGGCGTCGACGGAGCTGGAGATGTGGATCTGCAGATAGTTGCGCGGGCGCCCCATCGACGTGATCTCGGAGACCGAGTGCCACGACGTTCCCGAACATGGGAACGCGACCATCAGGTTCTCGCGCGGCGCGACGGTGACGGGACGCTGCAGCCAGCGCTTCCATCCCGCGCCGTGCAGCAGCAGCTCGCCACCGTCGATCGCGTTCTGATCGACGTCACATAGATAGACGAGCATGGAGACGAGGCGGCGGCGATGGTCGCGATGCACGCGGCGCGCGTAGCCGACGCGTCCCTGGTGGATGTCCATGCGCACCCACAACTCTTCGGGTGCAT
Organism: Thermoanaerobaculia bacterium; assembly: GCA_035276365.1. Classification (GTDB taxonomy): domain Bacteria; phylum Acidobacteriota; class Thermoanaerobaculia; order Gp7-AA8; family Gp7-AA8; genus QHVT01. Next base: position 5,808 of record DATELS010000052.1, on the reverse strand, counting down.
GCTCGACGTTGCGCAGCGTCGCGCGTTCCTTGTCGATGCGATCTTCGCGGTACGGCACATAGCGCGCGTTCGCGAGATCGATGCGGCAGCCCTGCTCTTTCCAGACGCTCGCGAACTGGGAGACACCCCAGTCGATGAACTGCTGGCTGTGAAAGGTGTCGAAGAGCGCGCGCCACGCGGGATGCGCGTCGAGGAGGCGCTGATAGTCGTCGTCGCCCCAGTACAGCGAGAAGCCGGTGGGGCCTGTGCTCGGCGGACAGTCGGGAAAGGAGTCGCGCAACTCGGCGTATTGCGCGGGGGCGATGAAGCGCTCGTTCCTCACATGCGCGAACGGGGTGTCGAGAACGTCGTTCAGGCGGAGGTCGCAGATCGGCACATCGTCTAATGTAGCGAATCGTGAGCGGCGTGCGCATCTTCATCGAGCCGAGCGGCCATCGCTGGGGCAACACGGGCGACGCGATGATGTTCGAGGTGGCGATGGCGCGGCTGCGCGACCGGTGGCCGGATGCGGAGATCACGGTGCACTCGCTGGAACGCGAGCCGCTGCAGCGCATCGACGCGGCGGCGCGCGCGCTGGAACCGTGGGGGGCGCGGGCGTGGAGCATCGATGTTCCGGCGTCGCTCCGCGGTAGGCCGCGCGTGATGAAGCTGGTCGCGCAACTCGCGCTGCTCGTGAAGCGACACGATCCGCGACTCGGGCGCGAGTATCTCGATGCGATTCGCGGCGCCGATCTCGTGCTCGTCAGCGGCGCGGGGAGTTTGAACGATGCGTTTCGCCGCAACGCGCTCGCCGTTCTCGCGACACTCGAACTGGCCATCGACTCCGGCGCGGTCACCGCGCTTCTCGGTCAGGGACTCGGGCCGATGCACGACGCGACGCTGCGTCGCCGTGCCGCGGAGGTGCTGCCGCGCGTCGAGTTCATCGCGTTGCGCGAAGGCGTCGCCGGACCGCCGCTGCTCGCATCGCTCGGCGTTCCGCGCGAACGCGTGATGGTGACCGGCGACGATGCGATCGCACTCGCGCATCGCGCGCGTCCCGCGCAACTCGGAAACGCGCTCGGCTTCAACCTGCGGGCGGCGCCGTACTCCGGCATCGACGACGCGATGCTGGCGCGCATCGGCGCCATCGTCCGCGACGCGGGCAAGCCACTCCTCGGCATCGCCATGTCGCGCAATGTCGGAGAAGAGGATGCGGAGAGCGTGCGTCGCGCAATCGGCGTCGACACGGAGACCAACGCGCTCGACGCGATCGCGCACTGCCGCGTCGTCGTCGCGGGCAGCTATCACGCCGCGGTGCTCGCGCTGTCGATGGGCATCCCCGCGATCGCGATCGCCAACAGCGCGTACTACGCCGACAAGTTTCGCGGACTGGCCGCGCAGTTCGGCGACGCATGTCGCGTCCTCATCGCCTCGGACACGGACTTCGACGCGCGTCTTCGCAACGCAATCGACGAAGCATGGCAACGCGCAGACGCCACACGCGCATCACTGCTCGACGCCGCCGCGCGACAAGTCGCGCTGAGCGAGTCCGCGTACGATCAGGTGATCGCGCTCGTCGAAGGACGACGCCGCGCGCGATAGCGGTCGTACCATCGCATCACCATCGCGAACGCCGCTTCCGGCAGCGCCGAGATCGCGAGCGCCGCGTAGGGCCGCGACCACTGCGGCGAACGGCGGATCGTCGCGCGCGCGTGCTTCCGCGCGGCAGCGCGATTGCCGGAGTTGAGCGCGATGCGGACACATTCGAAGTGGTAGGACGCGAACGCATCGGAGTGATTCGAGGCGAAGCTGACCTTCAATCGCCGCAAACCGTGCCGCAATCGCACCGCATCCACGATCGCCGCACCGCTGAGGCGCTGCCGCAATCCGTCGCGAATGCCGATCGCGCCCGTGTGCCGGCGATAGCGCAGCAGCGGCTCTGCGACATTCGCCAGCTCCCCCAACTCGATCAACCTCACCCACAAATCCAAATCCTCGGACGGTGACGCCTCCGCGCGATAGCCACCCGCCGCGAGCACCGCGCTCTTGCGCATCACGACGGTCGGATGCGCGACCGAGCGCGTCGAGCCGTCGAACATCGCGTCGACGATCTCGCGATGAACCGCGGGAAAACGAATGATGCCGATCGCCTCGCCCTCTTCGTCGATCACCTCGACGTCAGAGCCGACCGCGACGCAGTTCGGATGCGCGTCGAGAAATGCGACCTGCTTCTCGAGCCGCATCGCGCTCGCGACGTCGTCCGCGTCCATGCGTGCGACATACGTTCCGCGCGCGGCCGCGACGCCCGCGTTCAGCGCGTTCGCGATCCCGTCATGCGCGCGACGCAGCACGAGCACGCGCGCGTCGCATCGGGCGAATTCGTCCGCGATCGCGGCGGAGCGATCGGCCGAGCCGTCGTCGACGACGATCAACTCGAATCCGCAGAACGTCTGCCGCAATACGCTGTCCATCGCCTCGGCAAGGAAGCGTTCGCCGTTCCACACGGGGAGCACGATGGAGACCGTTGGAGGACCTGACAACGGTGATAGACCCGGCGACGATGATAAACAAAACGGGCGGCCTTTCGGCCGCCCGTTTCAACTGCCATTTGTGCGGTTTTACTGCTCGTCGTCGAAGTCGGCGAGGCTGAGTGCGTCCTCATCCTCCGACTCGCGCTGCAGCAGCTCTTCGAGCGAAGGCTGCGGCGGCGCCTCGTCCTTCTCGAGGTAGACCTCGCGATACGTCGGCATGCCCGTGCCCGCGGGGATGAGGCGTCCCACGATCACGTTTTCCTTCAGACCGCGCAGGTAGTCGACGCGGCCGGCGATCGCGGCCTCCGTGAGCACGCGCGTGGTCTCCTGGAACGACGCCGCGGAGATGAACGACTCCGTCGACAGCGACGCCTTGGTGATGCCGAGGAGGAGAGGCACGCCGTCGGCGGGCTCGCCGCCGCGGTTCATCACCTTCTCGTTCTCCTCCATGAAGCGGAAGCGATCGACCTGCTCGTCCACGAGGAAATCCGTGTCGCCGACGCGCGTCACGCGAACGCTGCGCAGCATCTGGCGGCAGATGACCTCGATGTGCTTGTCGTTGATCGCGACCGACTGCGAGCGGTAGACCTCCTGAATCTTGTCCACGAGGTAGCGCTGCAGCTCCTTGATGCCGAGGACCGCGAGCACGTCGTGCGGATCGATGGGACCGTCGATGAGCGGATCGCCCGCGCGGACGCGCTCCATCTCCTGCACATTCACGTGCACGCTACGCGGCACCGAGTACTCGTGGCGCGTGCCCTCGTCCGTCTCGACGATGATGCGGCGCATGCCCTTGACGATCGCGCCGTGGTGCACGGTTCCGTCGACTTCGGTGATGACCGCCTTGTCGCGCGGATGGCGCGCTTCGAACAGCTCGACGACGCGCGGCAGACCGCCGGTGATGTCCTTCGTCTTCGTGGTGGCGCGGGGGATCTTCGCCAGGATGTCGCCCGGGTAGACCTCCTGTCCGTTGTGCACCATGACGTGGGCGCCGGTCGGGAGCAGGTACTTGCGCTCCTCGCCCTTGCCCGCCTTGATGATGAGGGTCGGCGTGCGCTTCTCCGCGGTCGCCGACTCGACGATGACCATCTGCGTGAGACCGGTGACTTTGTCGGTCTCCTCGCGGACGTTCTCGCCTTCCACGATGTCCTTGAACTGCACCTTGCCGCCGAGCTCCGTGAGCACGGCCGAGGTGAACGGATCCCACTCGACGAGGTCCTGTCCGGCCTCGACGTGCTGTCCGTCCGTCACCTTGAGGGTCGAGCCGTAGACGAGCGCGTAACGCTCCTTCTCACGCGACCCCGCGGCGAGATCTTCAGCGCCGGCCTTCTTCGACTTCTTGGTCGGCGTGTCTTCCATGATGAGCAGCTTGCCGTTGCGGTTGATGACGACGGCTTCGCCGTTCTTGTTCGTGACCGTCTGCACGTTGATGAGCTGAACGCGGCCGGGCGAGGTCGCCTCGTGCTTCGACTGCTCGGAAACGCGCGACGCCGTACCACCGACGTGGAACGTACGCATCGTGAGCTGCGTGCCCGGCTCGCCGATCGACTCGGCGGCGATGACGCCGACGGCCTCGCCGATCTCGACGAGCTTGCCGCTCGCGAGGTTGCGGCCGTAGCAGCGGCGGCAGACTCCGCGACGCGTCTCGCACGTCAGCACCGAGCGGATCTTCACCTGCTCGATACCCGCTTCCTGAATCGCGTTCGCGAGGTCTTCGGTGATCTCCTCGTTCTGCGCGACCAACTGATCGGTCGTGAGCGGATCGTAGACATCCTCCTGCGCGACGCGGCCGACGATGCGGTCGCGGAGCGGCTCGAGAATGTCGCCGCCTTCCATGATCGGCGTGACGATGATGCCGTCGAACGTCTCGCAATCCTGCTCGGTGACGATGACGTCCTGCGCAACGTCGACGAGACGGCGGGTGAGGTAGCCGGAGTCCGCGGTCTTGAGCGCGGTGTCAGCGAGACCCTTGCGCGCGCCGTGCGTGGAGATGAAGTACTGCAGGACCGACAGACCCTCGCGGAAGTTCGCGGTGATCGGCGTCTCGATGACTTCGCCCGAGGGCTTGGACATGAGACCGCGCATACCGGCGAGCTGGCGAACCTGCTCCTTCGAACCGCGGGCGCCGGAGTCGGCCATCATGAAGATGGGGTTGAACTCGCCGCGCTCCTGCTCCGTGCGGCGCATCTCGGAGAACATCTCGTCCGACACCTGCTCGGTCGCGCGGTGCCAGATGTCGATGATCTTGTTGTGGCGCTCACCGTGCGTGATCGCGCCGTCGAGACGCTGGCGCTCGACTTCGAGCACCGAGCGGCGCGCGCCTTCGACGATGTCCTGCTTGCGCGCGGGGATGACCATGTCGTCGACGCCGATCGAGACGCCGGCCTTCGTCGCGTAGAGGAAGCCGAGGTCCTTGAGGCCGTCGAGCATTTCGACGGTCTGATCGTTGCCGTAGTTGATGAAGCAGTAGTTGACGAGCTCCTGCAACCCCTTCTTCTTCAGCAACCCGTTGATGAACGGGATCACCTCGGGAAGGTGCATGTTGAACACGACGCGGCCGACGGTCGTCTCCACGAGCTTCTTGTTCAGCTCGAGGATCTCGGCGTGCGTCACGTCCTGATCGTTGAACTGCTTGGTGAGATCCATGAAGCGGCCGCTGACGCGCACCTTGATCGGCGTGAGCAGCTCGACCTCGCCGGCCTGCAGCGCGATCATCACTTCATCGAAGTCGCCGAAGGTCTTGCCCGCGCCCTTCGCGTTCGGCTTCGCCTTCGTGAGGTAGTAGCAGCCGAGGACGAGATCCTGCGACGGAACGGCGAGCGGCTTGCCGTGCGCCGGCGAGAGGATGTTGTTCGACGCCAGCATCAGGACCTGCGACTCGACCTGAGCCTTCGGCGACAGCGGCACGTGCACGGCCATCTGGTCGCCGTCGAAGTCGGCGTTGAACGCGGTGCAGACGAGCGGGTGAATCTTGATCGCCTTGCCTTCGACGAGCACCGGCTCGAACGCCTGGATGCCGAGGCGGTGGAGCGTCGGTGCGCGGTTGAGGAGCACCGGATGCTCGCGAATCACCTCTTCGAGCGCGTCCCACACTTCGTTGGTCTGCAGCTCGACGAGCTCCTTCGCGGCCTTGATCGTGCCGACCAGACCCTTCTGCTCGAGCTTGTGGTAGATGAACGGCTTGAAGAGCTCGAGCGCCATCTTCTTCGGCAGACCGCACTGGTGCAGACGCAGTTCCGGACCGACGACGATGACCGAGCGGCCGGAGTAGTCGACGCGCTTGCCGAGGAGGTTCTGG
>DATELS010000051.1:0-4365 GCA_035276365.1 Thermoanaerobaculia bacterium | reverse complement strand
ACTCCTTCCCCGTTCCCGACTCGCCTTGCAACAGCACCGTCGAATCCGTCGCCGCGACGCGTTGAATCGCATGCGACACCTCGACGATGCGCGGCGACTCGCCGACGATCGCCGGCAAGCGATAGCGCTTCTGGAACTCCTCGCGCAGCAGCAGGTTCTCGTGGCGCAGCTCGCGATCGTCGCGGCAGCGGCGCAAGAGAATCGACAGATGATCGACGTCGACCGGCTTCTGCACGAAATCGTACGCGCCGAGCTTCATCGCCTCGACCGCGTTCTCGATCGTGCCGAACGCGGTCATCACGATCACGGGACAATCGGGATCGCTCTCCTTCGCCTGCCGCAGCACGGCGATGCCGTCCGCGCCGGGCAAACGCAAATCCGTGAGCACCGCGACGTAACGGCGGCCTTCGGCGAGCCAGCGCATCGCCAGCGATCCCGACGACGCGATCTCCGGCTCGAAGCCGTCCGCCTGCACGGCCTCGCTCAGCATGAGCGCGAGCGACTCCTTGTCTTCGACGATGAGCAGGCGTTTCATCGTCACAATCCGAAATACGCGCGGATGCGCGAGAGCACCGAGCGCTGCTCTTCGTCGCGTGCCTCGTCGCGCAGCGCGTCGAGCGAGCCGCGGCGCTCCATCACCTTCGCCGAGATCGACGCGGCGAGCTCGGGATGATCGAGCAGCACCGGCGCGAGCGCATCCTTCACGATCTCGATCGCGACGACGTCCGTGACGGCGACGATGTCCGCCGTGCGCCGCTCGCCCGTGAGCAGCGCCATCTCGCCGAAGAAGTCTCCCGGATTCAGCCGCGCCACTTCATCGTCATCGACGCGCACCGATACCGTGCCCTCGTGCACGACGAACATCGACTCGCCTTCGGTTCCGTGCCGCAGGATGGTTTCGCCCTTCGCGTACACGTGCACGCGCGCGTCTTCCGCGATCTTGCCGAGCGCCGCGGGCGGCAGCGGCGAGAGGATGTCGATCGCTGCCAGGCGCCCGAGGAGATCGCCGTGCGCGGGATGATGCTGCGCGGGCGCGTCGTAGCGTTGCACGGAGCGCACGGGAAACGGGATCGGGATGCCGTTGCGCCGCAGCGCGTACCAGACCGCGCGCCGCACGTCGGAGTCGATGCGGTCGCGCAGCGAGTAATCCGTCGTGAAGTATTTGATCTCGTAGATCAGCGCGGAGTCGCCGAAGCCACCGATGCGCGCGAAGCACGGCATGTTGCGCGCGACGCCCTCGACGTTCGTGGCCGCCTGCGTGAGCACGCCGATTACGGTCGCGGGCGGCACGTGGTAATCGATCGCGATCTGCAGCACTCGCGCGTTCAGACCGTCGCGCGGATAGATCTCGAGATGCTCGCGCGCAAGTACCGAGTTCGGCACGATGACGATGCTGTTGTTGAACGTGCGGATCCGCGTGCCGCGCCACCGCACGGCCTCGACGATACCCATGTGCTCGCCGCTGCGGATGACATCCCCGAGCTCGAAGCTCTCCTCGAGATGGAGGGCGATGCCGGCGAAGAGATTGCCGAGCGTCTCCTGCAGCGCGAGTCCGAGGACGGCGGCGAGGACGGTGCCGGTGGCGAGGAACGCCGTGATCCGGTACTGGAAGATCGTCGAGATCGCCCATGCGATGAGGACGAAGAAGAGCGCGATGGAGACGATCTCGCGCAGCAACATCGGCGCACGCACGCGGCCGCGGCGCGAGACGAAGATATCGAACGCGATGAGATCGACGAGACGAACGGCGAAGAAGATGAGCGCGATGAAGGTGAGGAAGAGCAGGACGCGCGAGACCTGCGCGAATTGCGCGCGCTGCACGGCGCCCCAATACGCGGCGAAGAGCGCGACCGCGGCGAGCAGCGGAAAGACGATGCGCGTCGCGCGTTTCATGGCGCGCTGCTTCCCCGCCGCGCGCGCGTGAGGCGCACCACCTCGCGCATGCCGACGAGGAGATGCACCACGCCGAATCCCGACACGAAGCCGCGCACGAACGGATTATCCGCCCACATGCCGATGGCGAGCGTCGCGTGCAGGAGCGGGTTCAGCGTCCAGATGCGCGTCCACGGCACGACCGCGAAGAAGAGCCCCGCCTCCAGGCAGTACAGGGCGAAGAAGAGGGGCAGCGACATTCGGCTGCGGATTGTAGCGGAGGCGCTGGAGCGCCGGCGTCTCGCCGGCGCTCCGTGGAAACTGCGGAAGGATTAGTGGTCGCGCTTGATGTGGCCGCCGTTGTCACGGTTGCCGTTGTTGCTGCTGCCGCTGTTGTTGTTGTTGCTGCCCGAGCTGCGCGATCCCGAGTCGCGCGAGCCGGAGTCGCTCTGCGTGCGGCTCGGACGATCGTTCGAGCTACGCTCGCGCGTGCTGGAGCTCGTGTCGCGCTCACGCGTGCTGCTGCTCGTCGTATCGCGCTCGCGCGTGCTGCTGCTGTCGTCGCTGTCGCGCGGGTACACGCGCGCGCCGCCGATGCGATCGATGACGCGGCGCGGGACATCGCTCGAGCCGGACGAGCCGGTGGACTCGCGCGGAGTCGTGCTGGTCGACGGCGGGTCATCGGCGCGGACGCGGCCGCGCCACGTGTCGCGCGGACGCTCGGTCGTCGTATCGCCGGTCGAAGGCGTCGGCGTCGTCTCGCGAGGAGTCACCGAGCCGCGGTCGCCGATGCGATCGCGCCACGAGCCGCTGCTGCGCGTCGTGTCGCCGCGCGACGAGTCGTCGTTGTTGTTGCCGCCGCGACGATCGATGCCGCCGCGATCTCCGCGGTCCGTTCCGGTCGTCGGAGTCGTTGGCGTCGTCGCCGTGGTGCTGCCGCCACGATCTCCACGATCGATCGGCGCAAGCCCGCCGCGACGATCGATCGGCGCGACGCTGCTGCTGCCATCGATCGGCGCGAGACCGCCCGTCGCTCCGCTGCTGCTGCCTGAGGTGCCGCCGCCGCGCGTGATGGAGCCGCCCACTGTGACCGTGCTGCCCGAGCCGCCGCGGCCGCGAACGATGCGGTCGCGAATCGTGCCCGACACTTCATTGTCGCGGCGGAAAAACGGCGTGAGGTCCGTCGGAGGCGCGCCGGTCTCGCGGCCGGTGCCGCGTCCATCCAAGCCGCGACGGCGAATCGCGTCCGCCGGATCCGGCAGCTCTTCATTCGTGAAGCGCGCGGGTCCGCTGCCGACCGTCGCGTAGCCGCCGTTGTTGCGGCCGAGGCGTTGCTTGATCACATCGGTGGTGAGGGCGGCGCGGTCGACGCGGTTTGAGACGATCGTGCGCGAGTCGATGAACGTCCACGGACGGAGGTCCATGTCGCTCACGCGCACGCGGCCGTAGAACCCGAAGCCGAAGTCGCGATTGCGGTACGGGCGATACGCCCAGTCGTAGTAGCCGCGGTGGCAATCCCAGTATCCCGCGGGCGCCCAACCGACGTAATTCGATCCATACAACCAGTACACCCACGCGGGCGAATATCCATAACCCGGCACCCACACCCATCCATAACCCGGGTCGAATGCCCAACGGCCGTAGTGATACGTGCCCCAGCCCCACGGATCGTATGAGACCCACGTCAGGCAGCCGTGACGGTGCGACCAGTAGCCGTGATAGTACGGACGCCAGCCAACGGCGACGTACGGACGCCACGACCAGCCGATGCCGACCACGTTCACCCAGCGGCCGTACTCGTCGAGGTCATCGTTCCAGTACGAGAGGCGGCGATCGACGTAGCGCGTCGAGCGCTGATCGAAACGCTCGGAGCGGCGGAGGAACCAGCGCTCGAAGTCGTCCGCGGAGTCGCGCTGATCGCCGACGAGGTCGTACGGACCCTTCTCGTCGACGGTCGCCGACTCGCCGGAGCGAAGGCGCGACGAGCGATTCGGCGTGCGCACTTCGACCTGGCCTTCGAACACGGTCACGCGATCGCGGCCGTGTGCGTCCGTCTCGACCGAGTAGATCGACTCCTGATACGCGACGTAGCTCGCGTTGTCGGTGTCGAGCCGCACGTGATCGTGACCGACGTCGGTGCGATAGACCGCGACCTTGCCGTACTTCAACTCGGCAATGGTCTCGTTGTCGTCGCCGTCGTAGTTGTCGAGGATCGAGCGGAACGTGACGGCGGTCGTGCGATCGATGCCGATCACGTTTCCATCCGACAGCCTCACCTCGGTGCGACCGCGTCGCGCCGTCGTGACCTGATCGCCGGGATAGATCGGCAGATTGCGATGTGCCTCGATCTCTTTCCCATCCTCGGCCGTGCGGACCATCGTGCCGCCGTCGTCGTACGAGATGTACGACTGGTGCCGTTCGTCCGCGAACGTGGGAAGGGTGAGCGCGAGAGCGAGAAAGGTAAGGAGTGCGGCTTTTCTCATGGGTGTCTCT
>DATELS010000050.1:0-7768 GCA_035276365.1 Thermoanaerobaculia bacterium | reverse complement strand
CGCGTCGAGGATCTCTTCGTCGGTGACTTCTTCGACGACGCCGTTCGTGTCGCGAATCGCGGCGACGGCTTTGTCGTGGCTGACGGGATCGCCGATGCGAATGGCGCTGGCGATGGTCTCGGCGGCGATCTTGTGGCGCGTGGCGAAGGACTCCTGAAAGCTGCGGAAGAACGGATTCGCGCCGCGCGCCTGAATGGAGGCGAGCCGCGGCATGCGATCGATCCAGCCATGCGCGAGCGCCTCGCGCAGCGCCTTGCCGAACGCGCTGGTGTTGCCGAGGTTGCCCGCGGGGACCGCGATCCAGTCCGGCGGCTGCCAGCCGAGGTCCTGCAGGATCTCCCACACGATCGTCTTCTGCCCTTCGATGCGGAAGGGGTTGATGGAGTTGACGAGGTAGATGCCGAGCTTGTCGCACGCCTCGCGCACGAGGCGCATGGCGTCATCGAAGTCGCCGCGGATCTGCAGGACGTGCGCGCCGTACGCGAGTGTCTGCGCGAGCTTGCCGCTCGCGACTTTGCCCGCGGGCACGAAGACGATCGACGGCAGTCCGGCCTGCGCGGCGTACGCGGCGAGCGACGCGCTGGTGTTGCCGGTCGATGCACACGCGACGGCGCGCGCCTTCACGCGCACGGCCTGCGTGACGGCGACGGTCATCCCGCGGTCTTTGAACGAGCCGGTGGGATTCTCGCCTTCGTGTTTGAAGAGCAGTCCCTGCCGCTCGTACAACCGCGTGCCGCCCTCGGGATGCGTGATGACGTGATCGATGTTGAGCACGCCCTCGCGAAAGCGCCACACGCCGCTGCGATCGATCGCCGCGCGCGAGGTGCCGCGATCATCGAAGGAGTCGCGATCGAGAATGCCATCGCGCTCGACGGAGAGAAGGTTGCCGCAGTCGCACGTGTAGCGCACTTCGAGCGGATCGAATTTGCGGTGATCAACGATGCACTCGAGCCACTCGCTCACGCGCGTCTTACTCCTTCTTTCGCAATCGGTCCCACATGCGCGCTCGCTTCCACCTCGGCCAGCATCGCGTCGGCGCATGCGCGCGCGGCATCGCCGTCCGCGCAGATCGCGAAGAGCGTCGGACCCGATCCGCTGATCGAGCAGCCGAACGCGCCGGCGTCGAGCGCGGCGCGCTTGATGTCGTAGAAGCGCGGGATGAGCGGCGCGCGGCGCGGCTCGGCGTAGCGGTCATCGAGCGCGCGTCGCAGGAGCGCGCCGTCTCCGGACGCGAATGCATGCGCGAGCGCGGTCGTGTTGGCCATCTGCTGCACCCACGTCGCGCGATCGCATTCGTCCGGCAGCAGCGCGCGCGCGTCCTTCGTTTGAATGCGCACGCGCGGCGTGACGAGCGCGACCCACCAATCCGCGACGACGGGGATGCGCACGACGTCGATCGGATCGACGCAGCGCGAGAGAGCGAGTCCGCCCACGACCGCGGGCGCGATGTTGTCGAGATGTCTTCCCGCGACGCACGACTCGCCTTCGAGTGCGGCGAGCAAGACATCACGCGTGGCGGGAGCTTGTCCGAGGGCGAGTGCGGCGGCGAAGGCACCGGCGACGCTCGAGGCCGCGCTCCCGCCCATCCCGCCGGCGAGCGGCAGTCCCTTCTCCACGGACACGATCGCGCGATAGCCGAACGGGCGCAGGTACGCGTTCGCCGCGATCGCCGCGCAGTTGCGCTCGGGGTCGAGCGGGACGAGCTCCGCGTCGCGTCCCGTCACGGCAAGCACGCGCGAGGCGCCGCGCGTCAGGTCGACGGTCACCGTGTCGCCGAGGCCGTCGAAGGCGAGGCCGAGGACGTCGAAGCCGGGGCCGACGTTGCCGATCGAGCCGGGCGCGAATGCGGTGGCCTTCGTCATCGCGAGCTCTTGCGCCGTTCCACCATCGTGATCGCCACGATGTCGTTCAGCACGCCCGCGGCGGTGACCGCGGCGCCGGCGCCGGGGCCGGTGACGACGAGCGGATTCGTCGAGTAGCGCTTCGACTGGATGACGATCGTGTTGTCCGTGCCGTGCAGGCGGCCGAGGGGCGAGGCTTGCTCGACGGCCTCGACGCCGACGCGAATGTCGCGCTTGCCGATCTTCGCGACGTAGCGCAGCACTTTCCTCTCCACCTTCGCGCGCGCGACGCGATCGGCGAAGACTTCATCGAGCGCGGCGAGGTTGTCGACGAAGCGCGACGGCGTGTCGTCGTCGACGTCTTTCGTGAACAGCGACTCGAGCGCGATGTCGGAGAGCTCGAGTCTGCGGCCGAGCGTGCGCGCGAGAATCAGCGCCTTGCGCGCGACGTCGGTGCCGGAGAGATCGTCGCGCGGATCGGGCTCGGTGTAGCCGAGCTTCCACGCATCGCGCACGCCCTGGCTGAAACGCTTGCCGTCTTCGAGCGCGGTCATGATGTAGCCGAGCGTGCCGGAGAAGCAGCCGAGGATCGTCTCGACGCGGTCACCGGCCTCGTGCAGTTTCGCGAGCGTGTCGAGCACCGGCAGTCCCGCGCCGGCCGTCGCCTCGTAGCGCAGCGCGAGCCCGCGCTCCTTCGCCGTCTGCACGAGGCGATCGAACTCGATCTGCGCGACCGCGAGCGGCTTCTTGTTCGCGAGCACGATGTGGAAGCCGTTCTCGAGCGCCTCCTGCAGGAGCGGTGCGGTCTCGTCGGACGTCAGGTCGACGAGGATCGGGCGATGCGACGGCAGCAGCCACAGCTCCTCGCGCATCATCGACTGCAGTTGCTTGAGCGTGAGCGGCGAGTCGCGCGTGAAGAGGCTCGCGCCGGATGCCTTCTGCTTCGCCAGTTTCTGCAGCGCGCTCGCGCTGAAGCCTTTCTCGTTGATCTTGATGCCCGAGCGATCGGCGACCGCGGTGACTTTCACGTCCAGCGCGAGCTCGCTGCGGAGATGTTTCTCCTGCGCAGTGAGCTGCGACGCGAGCTCGCGGCCAATCTGGCCGAAGCCGAGGAGCGTGAGCTTCGACTCGCGGCCGGAGGTGTCGGCGAGCGGATGCAGCTTGTCGAGTTGATATTCGTTGTGCAACGCCTGCAGCGCGCGCGTCGCGTCGCTCTCCGCGACCGCGATCGTGATGTTCAGCTCCGAGGAGCCCTGCGCGATCGCGACGATGTTGATCCGCTCGTGCGAGAGCGCGCCGAACGTCCGCGACGCGATGCCCGGCGTGCCGCGCATGCCGAGGCCGACGACGGCGATGAGCGCGATCGACTTCTCGTTGCGGATGCGATCGATGAGCTTCGACTTGCGCTCCTGCGAGAACGCTTCTTCGAGCGCGGCGACCGCGTGATCGGACTCGGAGTCGGGGAGGACGAAGCAGATGCTCGCCTCGCTCGACGCCTGGCTGATCATCGAGACGGAGTGTCCCGCGTTCGAGAGCGCGGTGAACGCGCGGCCGGCGACGCCGGGCACGCCGATCATGCCCGAGCCTTCGATCGAGACGAGCGACTGGCGATGAATCGCGGTGAGCGCGCGCACGGGATACGCGCCCGGCTTCACGTCGTCCGCGATGCGCGTGCCTTTCGCGGACTCGCGAAACGTGTTGCGCACGAAGAGCGGGATCTTGCGATCGACGAGCGGAATCATCGTGCGCGGGTGCAGGACTTTCGCGCCGTAGAACGCGAGCTCCGCGGCCTCGCGATAGTGCAGCTCGGCGAGCACGCGCGCGGACGAGACGCTCTTCGGATCGGCGGTCATGAGGCCGTCGACTTCTTTCCAGAGCGTGACCGACGACGCGCTCAGGCTGCGCGCGAGGATGGCCGCGGAGAAGTCGCTGCCGCCGCGTCCCAGGGTGACGACTTCGCCGTCCGGACCGGAGCCGAGGTAGCCGGGGAGGATGGCGACGCGGCCGGAGTCGAGGATGGGCAGCACGAGCTTCTTCGCGGCGCGCTCGCACTTCACCCAGTTCGGCCAGAGACTGCCGAGGCGGCGCTCGGTGAGGATGACGTCGGGGGAGTCGACATACTCCGCCTCGATCCCGGCGTCCAGCAGCGCCTCCGTGAAGACTCGCGCGAGCAGGCGCTCACCGCGCGCGACGACCGAGTCATTCGCGCGTGTCGTGAGCTCGCGCAGGACGGCGATGCTGTCGCACATCGAGCGCATGTCGTGGGCGTTGCCGGCGATGAGGGTGCGGAGGCGGTCTTTGCGCTCGCGCGAGAGTTTGAGCGCGTCGACGAGCTCGTGATGGCGCGTTTCGAACTCCTCGGCTTTCGCGAGGTACGTGGCGCGATCGGCGCGCAGCGCGGCCTGCGCGGAGGCGAGGAGGAGGTCGGTGATGCCGTTCGCGGCGGAGACGACGGCGGCCACGGACGGCGCATCACGCCGGACGTGCTCGACCGCGGCGCGGATGGCGTCGGCGCTGCCGACGGCGACGCCGCCGAATTTGAAGACCTGGATGGACATGCGCTTGGACGTCTCGAAAGCGCGCCAGTATAGCGAGTTGACTCTATTTCACAATTTCGTTAAATTGCGAGCAATGAAACTGAAGGGCAACGTCTTCGCCGCCCTCGCCGATCCGACGCGGCGGCAGATTCTCCAGGAACTGAAGGACGGCGAGCTGCCCGCGGGCGAGATCGTCGCGCGCTTCTCGCTCTCCGGACCGGCGATCTCGCGGCACCTTTCGATCCTGGAGACGGCGGGACTGGTCGCGTCGCGCCGCGAGGCCAACCGCATTTACTACCGCGTGGAGACCGAGCCGCTCGCCGACACCCTCGGCGATTTCCTGAGCGCGGTCTGCCCGACGCAGATCGTCTATCGCAGAAAGAAGAGGAAGGCATGAGGATCGCCATCACCGGAGGCACGGGCTTCGTCGGCAGTCATCTCACCCGCCGTCTGCGCGCGGAGGGACACGAGGTGCTGGCGCTGTCGCGCCGCGATCCGCTCGACTTCACCGGCTGCGACGCGGTCGCGCATTGCGCGGGCATCAATCGCGAGATCGGCGCGCAGACGTACGAGCGCGTGCATGTCGAGCGGACGCGCGACGTGATCGCGGAGGCGCGCCGCGCGGGCGTGAAGAAGCTCGTCTTCCTCAGCTTCCTGCGCGCGCGTCCGGACTGCGGCTCGCGTTACCACGAGTCGAAGTGGGAGGCGGAGGAGCTGGTGCGCGCGTCGGGACTCGACTTCACGGTCGTGAAGTCGGGGATGATCTACGGGCGCGGCGATCACATGCTCGATCACCTCAGCCACGCGCTGCAGACGTTCCCGCTGTTTCTGTCCGTCGGCCTGCGCGAGAAGCCGGTATGGCCGGTGGCGATCGACGACATGGTGGAGGTGCTGCGCGCGGCGCTCGTCGATGGGCGCCTGTCGCGCGAGACAGTTGCAGTGACAGGCGCGGAGGAGCTCATGTTGTCCGAGGCGGCGCGGCGCGTCGGTCGCGTCCTCGGCGTGAAGACGCGCATTTTCCCGGCGCCGCTGTGGGTGCATCGCGCGCTCGCGCATGTGTGGGAGTGGACGATGAAGGTGCCGCTCGCGGCGGTGGCGCAGGTGCGGATTCTGTCGGAGGGAGTGGTGGAAGCGGCGCCGTTCGCGTCGCAATTGCCGGACGATCTCCTTCCGCGACGCCGCTTCACGGACGATCAGATTCGCGCCGGACTGCCGGAGCGCGGCGGCTTCACGCTGCGCGATCTGCGCTGCTACTCCTTCACGCCGCGATAGAGGTACGCGATCCCGAAGGTGAGCGGTGCAACGTCGACGCGCGCGAACGGCGCGCTGTCGCGCATCAGCGCGACGAACTCCTCGGCGCATGGAAAGCGACCCGCGGAGCGCTCGAGGTATTCGTACGCGTCCTTTTCGCCGGTCACGAGTCCGCCGAGGCGCGGCAGGACGCGGCGTCGATAAAAGTCGTACAGCGCGCCGAACGCGCGGCTCTGCGGCTGGCCGAACTCGAGCACGATCACGCGTCCGCCCGGCTTCACGACGCGCGCGAGCTCGGCGATGCCTTTGCGCGGATCGTTCACGTTGCGGATGCCGAAGGAGATCGAGGCGATGTCGAACGTCGCGTCGGCGTACGGCAGGCGCGTCACGTCCGCGACTTCGAACGCGATGTCCGGCGCCTTCACGCGCGCGTGCTCGAGCATTTCGGGCACGAAGTCGGTGCCGGTGACGTGCGCGCCGGCGTTGCGAAAAGCGATGGCGAGATCGCCGGTGCCGGTGGCGCAGTCGAGCACGCGATCGCCCGCGCGCGCGCCGGACCAGCGCACCGCTTTGCGCCGCCAGAGGTGATGCACGCCGCCGGACAGAACGGTATTGGCGCGGTCGTAGCGCCCCGCGATGGAGGCGAACATCGTGCGGATTTTGTTCGGATCGGGACCGGTCACGTTGGTCATACAATCACGCGCGATGCGCGACTTCGCGTTCATCCAGACGTCGCCCGGCCGCGTGCTCGTCGGGTGGGGTCCGTTCGAACAGCTTCCGTTCCGGCGCCCGGAGCGCCCGGCATTCTACGTCACCGATTTCTTTCTCGACGACGTGCATCCGTGGCGGCATCCGGCGGAGTGGGAGGAGATCTCGATCGAGGAGCTGGCGTCGCGCTTCGGCAGCGGCGCGGCGCCGGAGATCGAGTGGGAGCCGCTCGCGGTCGACGCCTTTGCGCCGCTGTTCCACTCCGCGCAGGCGGCGATGGCGCGCGGCGACTTTCACAAGATCGTGCCGGTGCTGTTCGAGCGCGGACGCGCGGCGTCGCGCGGCGACTGGTGGCCGCACTTCATCGCGCAACTGGCGGCGTTGCCGCCGGGGCTGTGGGCGTACGGCTACTCGTACAACAAGCACGGACTCGTGGGCGCGACGCCGGAGGTTTTGTTCCAGGCGGAGGCGCACAGCTATCGCACGATGGCGCTCGCGGGCACGCGCAGCGTGGCGCGCGCGGAGGAGCTGCTCACCGATCCGAAGGAGCGGCTCGAGCATCGACTCGTGGTCGACGACATCGTTCGCCGCCTCGCGCCGTTCGGGAACATCGAAGTCGGTCCGCTGGGGCTGATGCGACTGCCGTCGATCGCGCATCTCATGACGCCGATCTTCTTCGCGGAGTCGGGCGGCAGCGAGCGGATGTCGTTCACGGAAATGGTCCGCCGTCTTCATCCGACTGCGGCGTTGGGCGTGTCTCCGCGCACGCCGGCAGGTGAGCGCTGGCTGCGCGAGGCGGACCGCGGCGTGAAGCGCCGCACGTTCGGCGCGCCGTTCGGCGTGGAGCGCGAAGACCGCTCATCGCTCGCGGTCGTCGCGATCCGCAACGTGCAGTGGGATCACGAGCACGTGCGCGTCGGATCGGGCGCGGGGATGCTGCCGGAGAGCGTGCTCGAACGCGAGTTCGAGGAACTGCGGCAGAAGCGCGATCAGGTGAAGGCGCTCTTCGGAATCGAAGCGGAGGCATGGGCAACCTCGAGCGCGCGTCGCGCCTGATCGCGGAGGTGCGCGCGGCGGGCGTCGAGGAGTTCTGCGTCTGCGCCGGCTCGCGCAACGCGCCGTTGCTGGCGGTGCTCGCGGGTTCTCCCTTGGTTTCGTTCGTCGATGAACGCTCGGCGGCGTTCTTTGCCATCGGGCGGATGAAGTTGCATGGTCGCCCTGTCGCGGTCGTGACGACCTCGGGCACCGCGGCCGCGGAACTGCTGCCGGCGACGATCGAGGCGTACTACGCGGGACTGCCGCTCGTGCTCATCACCGCGGATCGTCCCGCGAGATTTCGCGGAACGGGCGCGCCGCAGTCGATCGAGCAGGTGGGATTGTTTGGGGTGTACACGGAGCAGGGCGCGCCGCGGCATTTCAATGTGGAGTTTG
>DATELS010000049.1:0-4229 GCA_035276365.1 Thermoanaerobaculia bacterium | reverse complement strand
GACTGGGCACGATCGGCATCGCCATGTCGCCCGCGCGCGGCATGAAGTGCGGACGCTGCTGGCAGTACCGCGAGGAGGTCGCCGAAGAAGGCGGCTTGTGCGCGCGCTGCCAGAAAGTCGTCGACACGCTCGCGCCGCAGGACGTGCCCACGGTCTGAGCACTGCTAAACTACGCACTGAATTTCGAGGAGGTTGATGTGGCCCTGAAGACGAAGCAGGTGAAGAAAGCCGCGGCCAAAGCGGTGAAACAGGTGAAGAACGCCGCGGGCGATGCAATGGACGCGGCGAAGAAAGCCGCCAAGCCGGCCATGAAGGCGATGGCGAAAGCCGCGAAGCCGAAGATGAAGGCGATCAAGAAGGCCGCCGAGCCGGTGATCAAGTCGGTGAAGAAGTCCGCGAGCGCCGCCGCGAAGGACGCGCTCGAAGCCGGCGCCAAGGGCCTCAAGAAGGCCGCGAAGAAGTTCTGACCTCCCGCGCAGTGCGTTACGCCGATCTCCATACGCACACCTATCACTCCGACGGAACGCGCTCCCCGAAGGAAGTCCTCGACGTCGCGCTGGCCCACGGGATCGAGGTTGTCGCGATCAGCGATCACGACAACCTCGCCGCCTATTTCGAGATCAAACCGTACGCCGATGAGCGCGGGATGACGCTCGTCCCGGCGATCGAGCTGTCGTGCGCATTCGAAGGCGTGGACGTGCACGTGCTCGCGTATGCGTTCGACGCGCATGACGAGCGCATCGAGCAGCGCCTGCGCATGTTTCGCGAGACGCGTCACCGCCGCGGCTACGAGATCGTCGACCGCCTCCGTTCCCTCGGCATCGGCATCAGCGCGGATCGCGTCGATCAACTCGCGGCCGGCGGCGCGATGGGACGTCCGCACGTCGCGCGCGCGCTCGTCGAAGCAGGTCACGTCTCCTCGGTGTCCGAAGCATTCGATCGCTACCTGGGCGCGGGGAAGCCGGCGTATGTGGAGAAGGAGCGCTTTCGCGTCGGCGAGGCGGTGTCGCTCATTCGCTCCGCGGGCGGCGTGACCTCGGTCGCGCATCCCACGCTCTATCCGCAACACGAGCATCTCGTCCCGCGTCTCCTCGACGGCGGCATCGACGCGGTCGAAGTCTTTCATCCCGATGTCCCGGCACCGGAGCGCGAGCGCTACGCGAACCTCGTGCGCTTCCGCGGCAAGTTCGCGACCGGCGGCTCCGACGATCATGGCTCGGTGAAGAAGACCGAGACTCTCGGCACGATTCGCGTTCCGGAAACGATGATCGGCCCGATCCTTGAACGACTGTAGGAGTGCTCCTCCTCGTCTTTGCGCTCGCCGGTGACGCGCGCCTCTTCCTCTTCGTCGCGAACCGCATCGTGTTCGGCTCGCACCGCGAAGAAAAATCGCGATTCCATTGGCTGCTCTACGCGGTGCCGCCGCTGCTGCTCATCCTCACGCTGCTGATGTGGAAGCCGTGGCTGCTCTTCGCGGCGGCGGTCGGCGTGTACTGGATTCTCGATCGCGCGCACATGCTGCTGCTCGGCAAGCCCGCGATTGCCGGCGTGCACACGTTGCCCTCCGAGATCGTGAAGCTGCGCAAGCGCCACCTCCCCTATCCCGCGCACAACGATGTGTACGACATCGAGATCACGCGTCACGAAGTCTTCATCGACGATCTTCCGCGCGCGTTCGACGGCTACCGCATCGCGTTCCTCACCGACACGCACGTCGCGTCGTTCATGCGCCGCGCGCTCTATCGCGAAGTCGTCGCGCAGACGCTCCGCTTCCAGCCCGACCTCATCCTGCTCGGCGGCGACTTCGTGACGTGGGAGCGCCACATCCCGCTGATGGCGGAGGTGCTGCTCACCGATCTCACCGCGCCGGACGGCGTGTACGCGGTCCTCGGCAATCACGACTACTGGGCGAACGCGGATGGCGTCGTCGCGGCGATGACCGCGCGCGGCGTGCGCTTTCTCATCAACCGCTCGGTCGTCCTCACGCGCGGCGAAGACCGCATCCTCCTCGGCGGCATCGACGAGATGTATCGCGGCGCACCGGACGTCGACACCGCGTTCGGCCGCGCGGATCGCGACATGCCGCGCATCGCGGTCAGTCATCATCCCGACATCGTCGACCTGCTGCGCGACGAGCGCATCGACCTGCTCGTCTGCGGCCACACGCACGGTGGCCAGATCCGCGCGCCGTTCTTCGGCTCGATCGTTGTCCCGTCGCGACACGAGGCGCGCTACGCCAGCGGATTTCACCGCCTCGACCGCGTGTTGCTCTACGTCAGCCGCGGGATCGGCGCCATTCCGCCGGTGCGCATCCTCTGCAAGCCGGAGGTTGCGACGTTCATCCTGCGCCGAACTGGCGATGCCGACGAAACTGTCCGAAGTCTGGAGTGACCTCGAGCGCGTGGCGCGCGCGGAGGGAGTCGTGCACCTCGGCGCGAGCGACATCGACGACGTGCACGCGGACGTGTTCGCGCAATGGATCGAGCGCGGGCATCACGCGACGATGTCGTATCTCGCGAAGAACGTTTCGATTCGCGCGAATCCGCACGAGCGATTCCCTTGGGCGAAGTCGGTGATCGTGCTCCTCGTCCCCTACTCCGCCGAACGTCCGCATTCGCCCGCGGGCTCGCTCAGTCATCACGTCGCGCGCTACGCCCTCGGCGACGACTATCACGACGTGCTCGATCGCATCCTGCGCAAGCTCGAAGCGGCACTGCCGGGCGTGAAGACATGGCGCTACATCGACACCGGTCCGCTGTCCGATCGCTCGTACGGCGCGCAGGCGGGACTCGGCTGGATCGGCCGCAACGGAATGCTCATCCACGAACAGGACGGCTCGTACTTTTTCATCGGTACGCTGCTCACGGCGCTGGAGAACGACATCGAGTCCGCGACGGTCGCCGACCGCTGCGGCGCCTGCACGCGCTGCGTCGATGCGTGTCCGACGAACGCGATCCTCCCCGACCGCACGATCGCGTCGCAGGACTGCATCAGCTACGCGACGATCGAACATCGCGGCCCGCTCGAGGCGCATCTCACCGCACACCTCGAGTCGAACGCCTTCGGCTGCGACCTCTGCCAGGAAGCCTGCCCGTGGAACGCCCACACCCCAGCCGCCCACCCGGCGTTTTCCCCGCGCGACTCCTACCGCGCCACCCCCCTCACCGATCTCCTCCGCTTCACGCAATCCGACTTCTCAGCGCTCTTCACCAAGAGCGCAATCAAACGCGCCAAACTCGCCGGCATGCAACGCAACATCGCCGCGTTGACAGCATCGGAAGACCGAGGGATGCTGAAGCCATGAAGAGCGTGACGATCGAGGAGTTGCGCGAGAAGCTGGATGAAGTGATCGCGGATGTCGATCGCGGCGAGCCGGTTTCGATCACGCGCAATGGCGGCCACTTCGCGACCGTGCAGCCGTGGCTCATCCCGCCTCGCGATCCGGGCCGGCCTCAGGACGTGACGATCAGTCCGCTCTCGAAGCCGCTCACATTCGATCCTGTTGAATTGCTGATCGAAGATCGCGAATCGGAGTGGGAAAAGTACGGCTGGTGATCGCGTACGTCGATACGTCCGTTCTTCTGCGCATCCTCTTCATGGCGCCACACGCGTTGCCGGAATGGAAGGAGCTCACGGTTCTCATCGGAAGTCCGTTGTTGCGCGTCGAGGGATATCGCGCGATCGATCGACTGCGGCTCACCGGCGAGATCGCGCCGCAGGATCTTTCGCAGAAGCGCCGTGAGCTGCAGATCGTTCTCGATCGATTCAACTACGTGCAACTCGACGACGTCGTACTGACACGCGCGGCCGAACCATTGCCGCTACCGCTGCGCACACTCGATGCGATTCACCTCGCGAGCGCCATGATTCATCGCGAACGATCGCACGAGCCCATCCTCATGGCCACCCACGACACCGCCCTCGCGAAAGCCGCCCGCGCGATGCACTTCGACGTGATCGGCGCGGCCTAGGAAATCTCGAACGCGCGGCTCACCACCGACGGATCCACCGACCGATCCAAATACTCCCACACCGCGAGCGCGTCCGGATGGTTCGCGATCGGGGGCGCGGCGGCGCGGGTGGCGGGGTCGTTGATGATCATGCGTGCGCGGCGATACCAGTGCATCGCTTCTTCCGGGTTGAGACGCAGTTCCTCGCGCACGCCTTGGATCAGCAGGTACTGCTCCGCGGGGATTCCGGACGCTTCAACCTGCGGATACGACGGCGCC
>DATELS010000048.1:0-6043 GCA_035276365.1 Thermoanaerobaculia bacterium | reverse complement strand
GAGGACGCCGGCGGTCCCCGAGCGAGCCGGTATAATCGCCGCCGAACCCATGGCGGTCCTGCAACTCGAGCTCCTTGGAGACTTCCGGCTTCGTTCTGAGTCCGGCGCACTCGTCACGATCTCGGCGAAGAAGTCGCAGGCCATGCTGGCGTTCCTCGCGGTCAAGCCCGCGCAGCTCGTGTCGCGCGACAAGATGGCCAGCCTCCTCTGGAGCAGCACCGCGCCGGAGCAGGCGCGGCAGAGTCTCCGGCAAACCCTCTCCACGCTGCGCAAAGAGCTCGCGCAGGTGTCGTCGCAGAAGATCCTCGTCGAAGAGGGCGACTTCCTCTCGCTCGATCCTTCCCTCATCCAGGTCGACGTCGTCGAGTTCGAGACGCTGATCGGCGTCGGGACACCCGAGGCGCTCGATCCCGCGACGCGGTTATACGCGGGCGACTTCCTCGACGGCTTCCAGATCGACGAAGAGCGCTTCGATCAGTGGGTCATCGCGGAGCGCGACCGCCTGCATCGCCTCGCGTTGCGCGCGCATGCGCAACTCGTCGAACAGCTCAGCCGCAACGAGGCGCTCGACGAGGCCATCGCCATCGCGCAGCAGTCATTGCGCATCGATCCGCTGCAGGAGCCGCTGCATCGCACGCTCATGAAGCTCTACATCCAGAGCGGCGATCTCCTCAACGCGCTGCAGCAATTCGACACGTGCGCGCGCCTCCTGCGCCGCGAGCTCGACGTCGAGCCGGACGCGGAGACCAAGGCCGTGCAGCAGGAAGTGCTGCAACTGCGCAAGAAGCGCACGACCGCGAATCCGAACGCCGATCGCGACGCGCGCAAGACCGTGCTCGTCGTCGAAGACAACGTGCTCAATCGCGAGCTCACGAACGCGCTGCTGAAGAGCGCCGGCTATCACGTGCTGCTGGCGAAAGACGGCGCGGAGGCGCTCATGCTCGTCGGCCGCGAGCGCGTCGACCTCATGCTCCTCGACATCGACCTGCCGTTCATCGACGGCCATCGCGTGCTCGAGGCGCTGCACGACAAAGGCATTCAGGTGCCGGCGATCTTCATCTCCGGCCTTCCCGGCGACGAGCCCGAGCTGAAGGCGTTCGACATCGGCGCGGCGGACTTCATCCGCAAACCGGTGAAGAACAGCGTGCTCCTCGCGCGCGTCGCGAAAGTCCTGCGCTAAGCGTTACGCCGCGTCGACATCCGCGCACTCGCGCGCGATCAAAATCAGCTCATCGATGTCGAACGGCTTCGCCAGCACGCGGCAGATGCGCTGCAGGAACGCGCATGACATCCGTTCCGGCGACGCGGTCGTGACGATCACGCGGCGCAGATACTCCGGCTGCCGCTCCTCGAGAAAATCGAGCAGCGCGGCGCCGCCGAGGTTGGGCATGAACAGGTCGATGATGAGGAGATCGTAGGCGACGTCGCACAGCAGCTCGCGCGCGGCGGCGACCGTTGTCACTCCCTCCACCGTGAAGTTCTCGCGCTCGAGCACGATCTTCACGAGGTTGAGAATCGCGCCGTCGTCCTCGACGATCAGCGCGCGGTACGAGTTGCGCCGTTCCATGGGTTGTTGATTATCACATCGGCACGGCGCCCTACGGTCCCGCTTGCCTGTCCGCGTCACGCGCTCCTACATTGAAGCCATGCAGAGAATCCTCGTCGTCGAAGACAACCCGGAGATCGCGCGCTCGATCGAAGAGCGCTTCAACTGCGACTGCGCGAGCGACGGCTGGGACGCGATCTCGAAGCTCGAGAACGAGGACTACGCCGCGATCGTGATCGACGCGGACGTCTCGCGCCACAGCGGCTACGGCGTGCTCACGTACCTGCGCGAGGAAGTCGGCGAGGAGCTCTCGAACGTCATCGTCATGACGACGAGCGCCGACCACGACGACGTGCGCCGCCGCGTCGGCGCGACGCTCACGATCGTCGACAAGGACCGCGCAGTCGACGAAATTACGAGGATGCTCGGCTAACGCCGCACGTGCTCCACACGCGCGCGATCGCCTCCGCGCTGCGCGTCACATCCTCTTCGCTGGTCGCCCAACCCGAGACCGAGATGCGCATCGCCGCGCGTCCCTGCCACGTCGTGCCGCCGAGCCAGCACGTGCCGTCCTGCTGCACACCCGCGACGACGGCGCGCGTCAGCTCGTCGTCGTCGCCGAAGCGGACGAGCACCTGATTCAGCACGACGTCGTTGAGGATCTCGACGCCCGGTTCTTTGCGCAGCAGCTCCGCGAACTGGCGCGCACGCGCGCAGCAGCGATCGATGAGGTCTTCCACGCCGTCGCGTCCGAGGGCGCGGAGCGCGGCGTAGACCGGAATGCCGCGCGCGCGGCGCGAGAACTCCGGCACCCAGTCCACCGCGTCGCGCTCGATGCCGCTGGTCTGCACGAGGTACGCCGCCGTCGTCGTCATCGATGCCCTGTGATCCTCGGCATGCTTGACGATCGCGACGCCGCTGTCCTGCGGCACGTTCAGCCATTTGTGCGCATCCGTGGCCCACGAGTCGGCGAGCTCGATCGCGTCCGCGAGCTCGCGATGCTTGCGGCTCGTGCGCGCCCACAGTCCGAACGCGCCGTCGACGTGCAGCCACGCGCGATGCTCCTCCGCGATCTCCGCGATCTCGCGCAGCGGATCGAAGGCGCCCGTGTTCACGTTGCCCGCCTGCGCGCAGACGATCGTCGGTCCGCTCAGGTTGTCGAGCAGGCGGCGCAGGCGGTCGGCGCGCATCCTCCCCTGCCCGTCCGTCTCGACGCGCAGCAGCGCGCGCGTGCCGAAGCCGAGGTAGCGCATGGACACGTCGATGGTGACGTGCGACTCCGCGCTCGTGACGAGGTTGATGCGCGGCGCGCCCGCGAGTCCGTCTTCCTCGACGTTCCATCCCGCGCGGCGCAGCATGCCGTGACGCGCCGCCGCGAGACACGTGAAGTTCGCCATCTGGCAGCCGGTGACGAAGCCGAGGCTCGAAGTCCGCGGGAGGTCGAAGAGGTCGAGCAGCCACTCGCGCGCGACATCCTCGATGACCGATGAAATTGGCGACGTCGCGTAAATGCCGGGATTCTGATCCCAGGCGCTGACGAGCCAATCCGCCGCCAGGGCAACGGGCAACGTGGCGCCGATGACGAAGCCGAAGTAGCGCGGACCGGCGCATCCGATCGCGCCGCGGTCGCCCTGCGCGGCCAGCGCGTCAACGACGGTGGTCTCGTCCTCGCCGCGCTGCGTGAGCGGGACGCGCAATGCGCGCAGCAGTTCATCACGTGTCGCGCGCGCGCCGACGTGGCGCTCGGGCATGGACTCCAGGTACGCGACGGCGTGCTCGTGGGCGCGGCGGAGAAGCGGCTCGTTCACGATGTTGCTCATGCGTCCAACCATAGGTGTTACACTCCTGTCGCGTCAAGTAGGACAATATAGCTATGACAATCTGGTCACCGAAGCTGCCGGAATCGTCCGATCCGATTTATGCGCGCATCGCCGATGCGCTGGAGCGCGACGTGCGCGGAGGGCTGCTCGTCGCCGGGAGCCAGCTTCCCACGCATCGCGAGCTGGCACGCGTGCTCGGCATCACGCCGGTCACCGTCACCCGCGCGTATGCGGAGGCGGCGCGACGGGGACTCGTGGAGTCGGCGACGGGACGCGGGACGTTCGTCCGCGCCGCGCGCCTCACCGCCGTGACGAACGACGAATTCGATCTCGCGACGAACGTCGTCAACGTGCCGCTCCCCACCGCATCGCGCACGATGCTCGACCGCGCGGCGGCGATGCTCTCCGCCGCGACGTATGCCGCGGGCGCAGGCAGCGAACGCCATCGCGCGGCGGGTGCGGTCTGGATCGGCCGCCGCACCGATCCCTCGCGCGTGATCGTCACCTCGGGCACGCAACACGCGCTGCTGATCGCATTCGCCGCCGCGGCGCGCTGCGGCGACGCGATCCTCGCCGACTCGGTCACCTACCACGGCGCCAAAGCCGCCGCCTCGCTCCTCGGCATGCGCCTCGAGCCGCTCCCATTCGATCGTGCAGGCATCCTCCCGGACGCGCTGGAACGCGCGTGCCGCGGCCGCGGACCGAAGGCGCTGTACGTGATGCCGTCGTTGCACAATCCCACCGGTACGGTGATGCCCGAGAAGCGCCGCCGCGAGATCGCCGCCGTCGCCGAAAAGCACGGCGTGACGATCATCGAGGACGACGTCGCGGGGTTCCTGCTCGATAAAACACCGCCACCGATCGCCGCGTTCGCCCCCGACCGCACCCTCTTCATCACCGGCCTCGGCAAAGCCATCGCGCCGGCGATGCGCGTCGGCTATTTCACCGCGCCGGACGCGTATCTGACGCGCGCGCAGAACGCGTTCGCGGCGAGCATCCTCTTCACCTCTCCCCTCCTCGCGGAGATGGCGGCGACGTGGATCGAGGATGGGACGGCGATGCGCATCGTCGCGCAGAAACGGGCCGAGGCGATGATGCGGAATCGCGCGGTGCGCAGGATCCTGCCGCGCGCGACCGCCGATCTGCGCTCCGCGCATCTGTGGCTCACGCTGCCCGAGGGTTGGTCGCCGAATGCATTTGCGGAAGAGGCACGGCGGCGGCGCGTGCGCGTCGCGAGCGCGGCATCGTTCGCGGTCGGGAAAGACATCCCGCGCGCGGTGCGCATCAGCGTCGGCGCGCCGCCGACGATCGCCGATCTCGAGACAGCGCTGCACATCCTCGCGAGCATCGGCGAAGAACGATTCGAGGAGCATGTCGTTTGATCGAGATTACGAGCGAGCGGGCGCGGATGGACGTCGACGCGATCCATCGTTTTCTGTCCGAGGAGTCGTATTGGGCGAAGGGGATCCCGCGGGAGCTGGTGGCGCGCGCGATCGAGCACTCGCTGTGCTTCGGGGCATTCGACGGCGAAACGCAAGTCGGATTTGCGCGCGCGATCACGGACTACGCGACGTTCGCGTACATCGCGGACGCGGCATCGGCAAAGAGCTGATGAATGCGATCGTGACGCATCCCGAGCTGCAGGTGCTGCGTCGATGGCATCTCGTGACGCGCGACGCGCACGCGTTGTACGCGCAGTTCGGATTCGCGCCGCTCGAGACTCCGCAGCGGCACATGGGACGCGTGCGGATGTCGCCCTACGCTATGCCGTGAGCGCCGCGAGCGTGGCCTTCAGCGTTTCGAGCGGCACGGGCTTGCGCAGGACCTGATCGGGCGGGAAGTCGCCGCGCGGCGGATCGTCGGTGGCGCGCGTGAGGAGGATGACGCGGATGTGCGCCGTCTTCTCCTGCGACTTCAAAAGCTGACAGAGCTCGCGGCCGTCCATCTTCGGCATGACGGCGTCGGCGATGACGACGTCGGGACGCGCGGCGATGGCGGTGCGCAGCGCCTCGAGTCCGTCCGCGGCGCCGACGACTTCGTATCCCGCGCGCTCGAGAATCGCGCGCGCGTTCATGCGCAGAGTGGCGTCGGGATAGACGATGAGGACGCGACGCTTGCGCGGCTCCTGCATCTCGTCGAGCTTCTGCTGCATTGCCGCGATTTTCATCTTCGCGCTGCGCGCCTCCGCGCGCGCTTCTTCGCGCTCTTCGACGGCTTTGCCGAGGTCGGCCTCGTGGTCGGCGGCGAGATGGGTGACGATGGTCTGGAGCTTCTCGTCGAACTCGGCGCGCGTGGCTTCGAGTTGGCGCCGCAGCTCCGCGGCCTCGGCGCGCGTCGCGGATTCGACGGCCAGCGACTGTTCGAGCTCCGCGACGATCGCCCGCAACCCCTCGGCATCGGTGTGACGCTCGGCGAGCCCCTGTTCGAGCTCGTCGATGCGGGCGCGGAGGCGGATGGCGTCGTCGTCGCGGCTGGTGGCGTCGAGCTCGAGTCGCTCGCGCAACGCGCGCTCGGCCGCGACGCGATTGCGCTCGTCGTGAATCTCGCCACTCAGGGCGATGGCACGCGCGTGCTCGGTCTCGAGCGCGCGGCGCAGTCCCTCGGCATCCGCGCGCGCGGCGCTGAGGGCGAGCTCGAGCTCGGTGACGCGTCCCGCGAGGGAGGATTCTTCGTCACG
>DATELS010000047.1:0-3247 GCA_035276365.1 Thermoanaerobaculia bacterium | reverse complement strand
GGTCTGTTAATCAGAATGTCAACGCTGGTGTCAACGTTCTACGTAAGGGGCAATATGGCTTCGGCACTTGCAGAGCGTCTCGAGAAAATCAAAGAGCTCGGTGGAATCACCGGGCGCGACGTCGCGCAGTTACTGGATACGACGCCGGAAACGGTATCGCGTTGGAGCACCGGAAAAATCGATCCACAACGGGAACGACTGCAACGCCTTCTCGAACTCGAGTTTTTTCTGTCCGAGCTCTCCGAATTCTATTCGCCGGAAGAAGCGAAACTGTGGCTCTTCAGCCCACACAAGCTGTTGGCCGGTGAGACCGCTGCGTCGCGTATCCAGCAAGGCCGGACGCAAGATGTGTTCGCGCTTTTGGATCAGCTTCGGTCCGGCGCGTATCTGTAGCGATGATTTATCCGCCGGACCTGCTGGACGTCTTGCAGTCGTCAGCGGCTTCCGCGTGGTCCGGTACCGTTTATCGTCATATGTTTGGTTCCTATTCGCCCGCGAGAGGCAATACCACGGGCGCGCGGTGGAACGATGCCGGCCTCGAGGCGATCTATACGAGTTGCGAGCGAGAGACAGCGCTTGCCGAGGCGGAGTACTACATCGCGGCGCAACCGCTGCGTCCACGCGCAAAGCGAACGCTCTACGCGATCAAGCTTTCACTGAAGAACGTCATCGACCTGACAGCACCCGCCCTCTTGTTGAAACTGGGCATCACGACGGATGTCCTGTCGAGTAGCGATCATTCGATGTGTCGCGTGATCGGCGGCGCTGTCAGTTGGTTGGGGCATGACGGCTTGTTGGTGCCGTCCGCTCGCCGTGCTTCCGGCACAAATCTCGTCATCTACAAACAGGACCTTTCGACGACCGAATTCGAGATCGTCGCGGAAGAAGTGATCGCCGAAGACAAACGGTAATCGCGCGCGGCGTCCCCTTTCACCGCCCCTTCAGTAATCCGAACAACCCCCGCCCAATCTCGCGTACCGCCTGTTTGGCGACGTTCTGCGCCATCCGGCTGTCGAGCACTTCCTCCACCATCGACTTCGGCTGACGTGTGCTCGTTCGTCGCGGCGCGGCCGACGATTTGCGCGCGCGCGGTGCGGACTTGCGCCAGTCGAAGTCGTCCGCGTCCTTTTTCCATCCGAAGTCGTCCGGCGTCTCCGCCACCGCGGCGCTCTCCTCGAGCTTGCGCTGCAGGATCTCGTGCGCGCTCTCGCGATTCAGCGGCGTCGCGTACTTTGATGCGATCGCGGACGCGCCGATCACGCGCTGGTACTGCGCGTCGTCGATCGCCGTCATCAGCGACGAGGGCGCGTGAATCTGCGCGATCTCGACCGGCGTCGGGATGCCTTTCGGATCGAGCACCGTCACCAGCGCCTCGCCGATGCCGAGGGTCGTGAGCGACTTCACGACGTCGACGTGCTCGCTGACCGGAAACGTCGACGCCGTCGCCTTCACGTTCTTCGCATCCTTCGGCGTGAACGCGCGGATCGCGTGCTGCACGCGGTTGCCGAGTTGCGCGAGCACGTCTTCGTCGACGTCCTTCGGCGTTTGCGTGATGAAGAAGACGCCGATGCCTTTCGAGCGAATGAGTCGCGCCACCTGTTCGATGTGCTCGACGAGCGCGGACGAAGCATCCGCGAAGAGCTGGTGCGCCTCGTCGAAGAAAAACACGAGCTTCGGCTTCTCCGGATCGCCGACCTCCGGCATCCGATAGTAGAACTGGCCGAGGAGCCACATGAGGAAGGTGGAGTAGAGGCGGGGCTTGTCCTGCACGTCCGCGAGCGAAAGGATGTTCACGACGCCTTTGCCGTCGCGCGTGCGCAGCAGGTCCTGGATGTCCAGCTCCGGCTCGCCGAAGAACTTCGCCGCGCCCTGCTGTTCGAGCTCGACCATCTTGCGCAGCAGCACGCCCACGGTCGCCGCGGACATCCCGCCGTACGTCTTCAGCTCATCCTTTCCTTCGTTGCAGAGATACTGAAGGACGCCGCGGAGATCCTCGAAGTCGAGCAGCGGCATGTGCCGGTCGTCCGAGTACTTGAAGACCATCGCCAGCACGCTCTGCTGCACGTCCGTGAGGTCGAGGACTTTGCCGAGGAGGATCGGACCGAAGGACGAGACGGTCGCGCGGAGTTGAATGCCGCGATTTCCCGTCAAGCTGAAGAACTCGGTCGGAAACGCCTCCGCCGGATGCGACCGTCGCGCGGCGAGACGCTCGCTGTTCTCGCCCGGCAGGCACATGCCCGCGAGGTCGCCTTTCACGTCGGCGAGGAAGACCGGCACGCCTGCGCGCGACAGTCCTTCCGCGAACAGTTGAAGCGTGCGCGTCTTTCCGGTGCCGGTCGAGCCGGCGATCATGCCGTGGCGATTCATCATCCGCAGCGGCAAACGAACGGGAAACTCAGCGGCGGGAAGTACCTTCCCGATCTCAATCGAGGGTTCTTCGAAGTCGAAGGCCATGCGCGAAGCCTAGCAAAGTACATACACTACGCCCGCCATGCGACGCTCTTTCCTCCCGCTCTGTCTCGTTCTCGCACTTCCCGCCTTCGCGCAGCGCCTGCCGCGCGCGGTCATTCCCTCGAACTACACGCTGCGGTTCGTGCCCGATCTCGTGGCGGAAAAATTCTCCGGCGAAGAGACGATCGACGTCGACGTGAAAACGCCCGTACGGACCATCGTCCTCAACTCCGCGGAGATCGACTTCGACTCCGCGACCATCACGTCGGGTGGCGTGAAGCAGAAGGCATTCATCGAGAGCGACGCGGCGAACGAGATGACCGGCTTCACCGTCGCGAAGCCGCTGCCCGCGGGACCGGCGTCGATCTCGATCCGTTTCCGCGGCACGCTGAACGACAAGCTGCGCGGCTTCTACATCTCGAAAACGCCGCGCCGCAAGTACGCAGTCACGCAGTTCGAGCCGACGGATGCGCGCCGCGCGTTCCCGTCGTTCGACGAGCCGGACATGAAGGCGACGTACGACGTCACGCTCGTCGTCGACAAGGGCGACACCGCGATCTCGAATGCGCCGCTGGCGAGCGATCGTCCCGGACCCGGTGCGGGCAAGCACACGCTGACCTTCAAGCGCAGCGCGAAGCTGTCGACGTATCTCGTCGCGCTGCTCGTCGGCGACTGGCAGTGCTCCGAAGGCGCGATGGAGGACATTCCGATTCGCGTCTGCGCGATCCCGGAGAAGAAGGACCTCACGAAGTGGGCGGTCAGCGCGGCGGAGGCGGAGCTGCGCTTCTACAACGAG